>DAOVCZ010000022.1 GCA_030669775.1 Chloroflexota bacterium
AAGCCGATCTCTGCGGTGTCTTCAACGGTGATATCCAGATCACCTAATTTTCCGGTAAACGCCCACAGCGCTTCAACTTCACCCAACAACCAGCGCAGATAGTCTAGGGGATGGCACAATGTGAGAATCACGCCTCCGCCCAAATTAGCTTGGGCACTGTAACTACTCCGGTAATCCTCCCATAGATGCCAGTCAGGTAAATATTCTCCCCAATGAGCACGGACCGTCAGCAAACGACCAATTCTCCCTGAATCAAGAATTCTTTTGATGTGCTCTAAACCGGGATGATACCGAAATTGAAATCCCATCAGCACCTTAGTGCCAGACATTCTTACCGCATCCTCGAATTCAACAACCCGGTCGAAACTATTCGAGAGCGGTTTTTCCATCAATATATGACATCCAGCCTCGACAGCAGGGATAGCGACATCGAGGTGCAGGGAGGTTGGGTTAGCTATAATCGCTGCATCAGGTTTCTGAGAAAGGGCTTGCTCAATATCCGAAAACACCGGATAATCATCTAGTTCATCGGTTGAGAGACTACTTTTATTGGTTCGGTAGAAAAGGATATCCTTTTCTCCCAAAGTAACCAAATTTCGAAAATGTCTCCGGCCTATTGAACCAAATCCAGCAATGAGGAATTTCATATTCTTGTGTTAGTAGAGAAGCGAATTACCAATTATGGTCTTGTTCGTATCCCCACTCGATTAAGCTATCACCTGCAATTTCTTTAAATATCTGTTTATCTTGTTCGGTAAATACATCTTGCCAGGAGCCTGGAACTCCTTTACGGATCTTATCAGCAAGATCTGCTTTCGTTTGGCGCTGCCAATCAGCATCCGGGTTGCTGGACATCTCTTGGGTGATCGCTGCCTCCAATTCGGGCAGCGTAGAGTCAACTCCAAGAAGATTCCATGCCGGCTGCATGATGGAGAATGGATCATCCAATAAATCTTCAAAGCGCATGCTCAGAAAATTTTTAGCGAATAAATCCTTGCCTTGGTTAACTGTCTCCTTGACATTTCGAACCCACCCGTGTGCAGCCCGGTGTAAACCCGGAGAGGTGAATATTGAACGTTCACCACTCAAGAATGGCTGGGGATCATTTATTAGATCATTTCTGATCGCCAAATCTTCTGCTGCCAGTTGATCAGGCAAATCAATGAATTTCTGAAGACGATGGGATAGGATAGTATCGCGCCCATCCCGCACGATGAAAATCAAGCTGGCATCCGGGTAAATTGACTTCAGCGAGCGAACAGAATCCCCATTCATCAGGTTATTGGGGCTTTTATCACCAACTACAGTTTTACCTGCTCTGCGAGCCTCACGTTCTAGAATAAAATCACTCGCTGCCCGCATCACGACCGCTGATAAATCTTTTCCCCGATTCCAGCGGTTGCTACGCCGGGATAACCACTCAGACACTTCCAAATCGGAGACAAGTGAGACTAACGTTGGTGAGCGGGTGAAAAAATGGGCCTGCCAACTGCAGTAAACTTCCGGATGTACCTGGATTAATCGCGCCAACAAAGTAGTTCCAGAGCGGGCATGACCAAAGATGAAGAATTTCTCCATCGGGAAGAAACTCCGGGCTTCATCGACCTGTTCAGGGGTTAATGGAGGAATATCATCAAAGCTTGCCCGATTGTTTGTCTCTCCATGACGGAGCACACGGGCAGCAAGAGCAAATCTCTGCACAATCCGGTTCATTGAAGGAAATCCACAGCACAAATTATCGACCGACTCACTTGGTATATGATCCTCACTCTACGAGTAGCTATTTGTTTTAGAAACAGTAGGTTGCCAATCATCTAAGTTCGAATCATTCAATATTGTGCAAGATATTAAATAGAAAATTGTAAATTCTACGCAGCACCCGCCCACTGCCAGGTATGTATAGCAGCCAATGTTTGCGGGCGCGGGTTTGTCTCGGATTTCCGCCAACTTCCAGACCATATGCTTTCACCTCATTTACTAAATCTGGGCTGATCGCATTTCCTAAATGCCTGGTAAAACGTTCGACCGTGGAAAGCCGCAGGTAGCCAAGCTCATCAACCGCGTTATCCAATTCATTCATTTCTCCCATCAATTTTCCACTCCAGCTATGTGGCAGGGCTTTGAGGATGACCTCTTTTGGAGAAAGAAATTGAAAATGACTGGCCGAACCAAAAGCCTCAATATTATCCTTCTCCAAAATTAAATCTTGGTGGTTTCTGGTATCTTGCAGATGTAAATCCGGATCACGCCCAACACTTTGTGCCCAATCAGCTTCCCATTCATCCGGGATTCGCCGCTCCCAGGAAACTTTCAGATCAGACATTCCGGTTTCAATCAATCTTTTCAAGGATTTGCTTGCCCTATCTGACGCATCTCGCACAGGGGCGCCACTGACCATACCAACATCAGGAAAGGATTCGATAATTTCAAGATGGGCTTCAAGCCAACCTGGATAGAAGAAGATGTCATCATCTGCGTATGCTACAAACTCACCAGGAGCCGCATCGAATAACAACCGGAACGCACCGATCTTGCCAATATTCTCTGTGGAAAGAAATAGGTGGTTTAAATCCCCACTTGTCTGTAAATTTCGTAAATACTCTACGACCTGACCACAACTGCCATTGTCAAAGATCATCAGATCGTACGGCGGTGTTGTATTCGCTAAAATGCTGGCGATAGAAAATTGTAAAACTTCAAAACGATTTTGAAAATACCCATCCAGATGCGGGATATAGGTCAGCATTGCGACTGTCACCCTCGCAGGGCTGTAGGATGAAATTTTCCCTCGAGCCGGATTTATTCCAAAACGTGCCATGGCAAATTGGGATTAACCATCTCCAACAACGAGCAAATCCCCTAATAAATACTTATCATTGACCCAAATATAAGCCCGCCACACTTCAGGAAATTGCCTGGCAGTATCCCAAACCTGAGCCCGGTAGAGTTTTTTATCGCAATCATCCTTCGGCTTCGTAAAACCACCTGTCAGGTGGATCGTGAGCTCCCCGGTTGCTTTTTTAAATGTAACCTTGCCAACCCGTAGATTGGACTGGTACAGCGGATTGTAAAGATTCCCAACGTATTTCGTCCCCGTTGAGAACAAGCTGTTTATTGCAATCTTGACGTCCGCCTTTACATCACCAGTGGGGAGAAATCCTGTACTCACCGGCACCAGGCTATCCCCGCAACCGGTTGACCCCCCAGTGCCCTGGTGAACCAAATATTTCACGATCACATTCGAGGGCGCAGCTGCCTGGGGAACTGCGGTCGCGGTGAATGTTGGTGTGGCAGTTGGTTCTTCAGTGGGAGTGGCGGTCGAGGTTTTGGTTGCTGTCATTGTGGGTGTTGCAGTCGGTGTATGGGTAACTGTCTCAGTTGGTGTGGATGTGGGTGGTACCGGTGTATCTATTTGTGGAAGAGGTGTATCTGTGGGTGGCTCAGGACTCTCAACCGGTTGGATTGCAGCACTTGATACACACGCAGTCATAATCATTAACAGGAATAGAAATAAACTGATCTTCAATGTAGAGGTTAAGTTTTTCAATTCTCAAGCTCCATTAATTGGATTGTCAAATCGCAAATCTGAATTTATCCCCGATACTCAGGTAGCCAGGCCTGGCGAGGAAACAATCGCTCTAAGATTCGCCTGTGAGCAAGGCCTGTGCGACGTTTTAACCGGATCCATTGTTCTTCTTCGACAGTACTCTGGTCCGGGGCTGGTTCTGATGGTGCAGCCAGTAAAGTAATGTATAACGGGATCAGTTTGGATCTCGGTTGACCGTGAGGTTGTAAAAATATCGTTGTGTAGCCAGCTTTTTTCATCACTTGAAAGAGGGTGTGTCGACTGAAAGAAATCAAATGAGCTACCTCAAAACAATCATGAGCGTATAAATTTGGTACTTCGATCAAAATATTGCCATTTGAAGTTAGAAATTTCTCGCGCAATTGTTTGAGAAAATTTACCGGATCGGGTATATGCTCCAACACGTGGATCATTGAGATTAAATCAAAAGCTGGTTCCCCAGCCTCCGCGAGACTTTCAAGACTTTCATAGACTTTCATTCCCCGGTTTTCAGCATAAACCCGGTAAGCCTCCCCAGGTTCAATGCCGATCACCTGACATTTGAACTCTTCCTTGATTTCTTCTAGGAGCAGTCCGGACGAACTACCAATATCTGCGAAATGGTTGATTTTGTCAACTCCGACCTCTCTAAGGATATCCAACAGGGCTCCTGCCCTGGCTTTCTGGACTGACAAATCTTTATTGCTCGGCCCTTGGCTACCCTGGTAAACCTGCCTGTATTCACTCTGGTAAAAAATCTCCAGCTCAGATTCGGTCATTCGTGGTGATTGGTAGACTAGACCACAATTTGTGCACAGTTTGTTGACAACCTGGTATCCACGAAATTCGCGCTGGTCGAACGTAGTACTTCGCTTGTCTTCGCACAAAGGGCAGCGGGTGACTGATTCTGGCATTGGGTGAGTTTTGTATGGGTTTTTATGCGACTTTACAATCGAGTTTCGTATTTCCGCCGGGTCTTTTTTAACCAGCGAACGATGGATTTCCGTGAACCTTGCAGATCATCGTCAGTAATCATCAATTCTAACTTGTGGAGTATGCGCGGTATGCTCACCGGAGCTGGCTTGAGTTTCCCATCAACCAAAATCTTGTTGGCTTCCAGTATTGTGTACATCGTCGTCATACCACCTGCGATGGAGATATTCTTCTTTGTCTCGGGTAAATCATAGGGTGGTTTGTTGCCTGGCAAATGGCTGTAATCATGGTTTTGGTGTACGACCATTGTCGAGCGAGTCACATCAACTACCTGCCAACCAGATTTCACCGCATGGTAGATAGTCCAATTATCCCAACCTGAACGACCAATTGTAAAATCCGGCATATCCGTAAGCAAATGCCTGGGGAACAGGAAATAATCACTCCCTACTGGACCGTGTAATATGCCATTTGCGTTAACCTCTTCTCGCAAACGATCCTCCCAACCGGAATTAAACTCCAGCTCCCGCTCTACATCGAGATCCCATCGCCTGCCCAAGAAGAGAAATTCCTTCGCCTGCGCTCCAACTTGCTTTGCTGCAGCAACAAAATCAGGCATGAGCATAATGTCGGCATTCAAGATTGCCAGATAGGGAGCATCGCTAGCGTTTCTTGCCGTCTCAAACATTGAACTGATATAGGGAGTTCCTTTATTACTGCACTTGGCATCCTGAAAATGCCTGATTTGGAACTCGCTGGCTACCTCTGACATACCCTGCTCATTGCCCATTAGAAAAACCTCAACCTCGGATCCAAGGTGCATCCAAGATTGAATGGCATTGCGCTGGATGGTGGCAATGTGCGGGTTGGTAAACGGTTTTGGAGCGGTAAAAACCGTCAGAAATGTCATCCAGTCAATCTCCAGAAGGGTTTAAGGTGTCTGATCAATGTTCGCTTCAAGAGCAAATGGATGTTAAGTGGATATGATAAACCTGGCATGGAGATATGCAGTATTCTTTTTTATCAGTTAACTTGTAATACTCTGCCAACAATTTTGCCTTACTGGTCACCTTTTTCAACTTCCCTGTAGTCATTATGCAGAACTTGCGCGTTGATCTCCGCCAGTTCCGGCTCGTGTCCAAATAATTCAAGCACCTCTAGCCAGGAAAAATCATCCCTACCCCCAAACCGGCTGTAAATCGTTCGCAGCAATTCAAGATCCCGCGATGTATCAACCGTCCAGCGGAAATTTCCATAGTCAGGGTCATGGTTGACCAGCAAAACACGAAACCGGTTTTCATGCTCATAGAGAAATGGCATGACATGTTCTCGCTGGTGAGGCTGGCTCGCTTCTCGCCAGGCAATCTCCAGAGCTGAAAATGTGCACACTTCTGTGTCCAATCCGATTGGGAAGGTGCGCTGCCAAGGAGGAGGTAAACGGTTTGCAGCGAAATCCCAGGCAGGTTTGTGCTCAAGCTGAGCCTGTGATTTTTCTTCAGTATCCTTGTCAGCCTCGGTGATCAAGCTTGGCCCTTGCCCAAGAAAAGCATTCAGTGTCTGATCAATGACCCCTGGATCAATTATTGGGCAATCCGCTGTGATGCGCACAACAACTCCTGCTGATAGAGATTTTGCTGCTTGATAGTAGCGATCAAGAACATCATGCAAACTGCCGCGATAAGAGATATACCCCCGATGGTCGCAATATTCTGCGATCGGATTATCAGATTGATCCAGGCTCGTCGCCACCACCACCTGGTCCACAATTTGCGAACATCGGGTGCGTTTTACAACCCGATCCAGCATCGGTTCTCCACCAATATCTAAAAGCACTTTGCCAGGTAGCCGGGAAGCGCTCATCCTGGCCTGGATTATGGCGATAACTTTCATAGAATTTGGATGGTCATTTCCCATGGTGTTATTCATGACTTAATGCTGCTTCATACGCTTTCAAGAGCTGGGGAAAATTCTTATTCCAATCAGCTCGCTCTTCTGCTAACCGCCTTGCCTCACGGCTCATCTCGGATAGCTTTTGCCGTTGATTTACCGCTTCCAAAATGGTCCTCGCCAGATCATCAACATCTCCATCTTTGAACCACCAGCCATGAATACCAGGTTCAACCCACTCACGATTTCCGGGGATGTCAGAGACCACCACTGGTCTGCCACTCCCTAGCGCTTCCAGAAGCGATATTGAACTCCCATCTGTACGAGATGCACTAACGTATAAATCTGACATTTTATAAAAATTTGGTAAATCTGTGTGCGTTACCTGTCCCGGAAAAATTACTCGATCCAGAACACCTCCACGAGTGAATATCTGCCGCAGGTGGTTTGCTTGGGAACCATTTCCCAAAAGGATCAATCTCAACCCCTCAAATTGATTCGCAGCTTTGACAAATGCCTTGGCCAGGATTTCTACTCCATAAATCGGTTCCCAATTACGGGTAGATAATAATGTGAACTGATTTTCTCCATTGGAGGGAAATTTTCCTGGTGTGAAGGAATCTAAATCGATTCCCCAGGGAAAAGTCACTATCTTATCGTCGGGCATCCCGAGTTCGACTGCCTGTTTGCGGACCGTGTCGCAATCACCGATCAAAATTGCGCTGCGCTGCAAAGTAAATTTGGTTGCAAAACGCCAAAACCTATTTCGGTTTGCATCATGCAAGAGATCGTATCCCCAAGACACACTGACCAGCGGCTTAAACCCCAACAAAGCCACTAAAAATGCACTGCGCTGTATCGGTCCTGCATGGATCAAGTTGGGTTTTATTCTCTTGATTACTCTCCGTAAATCGAACAGTAAATTGGGACCATCCAGGATACTGACAGTTCGAGTTCCCCCAACCCATTTAACCTGGTGGATTTCGATAGGCAGAGGACGATCTTCGAGTTGTTCGCGCCTGCGTTCTAATCTAAGATAAAAAACTTCATAATCAGTGCCTGCTAACGCGGAAAGAAAGCGAAGATCGTGATTTGTATAGTCACGTGAGAAGTAAATTACGCGAGTCACTGGAATAGATATTTCAGATTAACTGCCCAAATCCGTCCAGCACAGCTCTTTACCTGCGGTAATGTCTACTATTGCCTGCGTACCGATTACTTGATCGATCTCATACGGGTAAATCGCTCCAGGCGTTGCGGGTCGTAAGACAGCGATGTCTTTCCGGGAAAGAATCTCTCCCTTATTTATATCCCGACCCGCCCGCAGACAGCGCCGTTGAATGATGACCGTTTCCTGCTCATTTTCCCCGACTCGTTTATCCGCGGAACCCATCGCCCGTTCAAGTTCCCGGGTTCTATCGACCATATCCCGCCAGGTTAGAGGAGTCATCGAGAAGGGGTGGTCGGGGCCAATGCGGGAATTATCATCGGTAAAGTGTTTTTCAATCACCCTGGCACCCAATGCAACTGCCCCAAGAACTGTAGCAGGTCCAAATGTATGGTCTGACAGGCCGAGAATCAGATCAGGGAACATCGTGCGATAGGTATTTAAAACACGTAAATGAATGTGGTCGTAGTTTTCCATGCTGGCAGTGTAATTTGTGTTGCATTGCATCAACACCAACTGGTTATTGATCGCCAGAATTGTGTGCACTGCACGTTGGATATCCCCAATATCCGAGGCACCCGTGGATAAGATCACCGGTTTCCCTTTTTTCGCCATTTGCTCTAATGCTTCAAGCCAGGTGATATCGCCTGAACCAACCTTGTAAGCCGGGATATATTGATCGAGAATATCAATCGCTTTCAAATCATATGGCGAGGAAAAATAATCAATGCCTACTCTTTCACATTCTTCCTTGAGAATTGGCGTCCATTCAAAAGGTATCGAAGCATCCTGATAAACCTCGAAGACACTCTTCTTCCAGCTTGATTGGTGAGAAACCTGGCCCTGCATGGATTGAAAACCATAGTCCGAGACGATCTCTGCCGCCCGGAAATTTTGAAATTTAGCTGCATCTGCCCCAGCTTCAGCAGCCAGGCGGATGAGTAGCTTGGCCCGTTCCAAATCCCCATCGTGGTTGGCTGAAATTTCCGCGATAAAGTATGTCGGGTGGTTTTCACCGATATAGTTTGCGCCAATTTGTATTTCCATAACTTTCTCCTGATCGAATGAATTATTCTCCCATTTGGCGGATAAACTCCGGGTATCCACTTTGGTATTGGGCATGAAAATGCTCAAGACCTGCCTTCAAATCCGGCGGGGATACTCCAAGTTCTGTACTGAGTTTGTCAGAATTTAATGTGAGGTTGGGAGATCGGACCGCTGCTAATCCAGCCTCTGAAACTAAAGAAGGTCTGATCAAAGTTTCATCGAAATCAAATAAACGCGCCAGGCTAACACCAAAATCATATTTACTGGAGCACTCGCTCGAAACAACGTGAAAAAGACCTTGTGCACTGATATCAAGCAATCTCAGTAATATTTTTGCCAGATCGTTGGCTAACAAGGGACAGAAGTAAACATCTGTGAAACCCATAATGCTGTTCCCAGCTGAGAGGTGGTTGAAAAACCACTCCGCCAGGCTGCGGCTGCCGCTCAAACTCCAACCAAATAAATTGACCCGCGCCACAATAGTCTGGGGATTGGCTGTCAGCACAGCCTGTTCACCTATGAGTTTTGTCCTGGCATATAAGCTGAGCGGATTTGGTTTGTCCTGCTCGGTGTAATCCCCACGCTTTCCATCAAAAACCGCATCAGTCGAGATGTGCACCAGGCGCGCTCCGCCCTTGGCGACATAGTTTGCCAGTTTTTCCGGTAATTCGCTATTCAGTTGTTGTGCCAGGGCCGGGTTGGCCTCACAGGCATCGAGATTCGCTAGCGCGGCACAGTTTATCACCCACTCAGGTTGGCTCTCTTCTATCAGCTTTTCAAGAGCACCTGGAACAGTCAAATCTGACTGGATTACGGTGAAGGCTGTGGTTTGAATTACATTGCTGTTTACACTACCGAAAACCTCATGCTGTTGGCTGGCTTCGAGAGCCATGTTCAGGCCAAGCAAGCCACTGGCTCCGGTAACCAGGATTCGCATCCTATCTACTTGAATCCAAGTGTTCCCAAATGGGATGCGGTCCTGCTACCGGCGAACTCCAACAAGTTCTCATCCGTTTTTCTTACACGACTTGACTCTCAAGCTGTTCTGCTTCAATCTGGGAAACAATTTCTTTAATTTGATCGAGCGTCAACCATTCCGAGTTGCTGTCACTGGCATACCGGAATCCTTCTGCTAAAGGTTGTCCAATATCTTGCCAGGCATGCCCGAACCACAATGCTTCGGAAGGTTGAACCACAAACATATCCTCCAGTTCAACCGTGACCCGCGCTTCGTCCTCGTGGATTAATACCTCATGCAGCTTCTCCCCAGCTCTGATGCCGATCGCTTCCAGCTCGGCATCGGGTGCAATCACCTTGGCAATATCGACGATTTTCATACTGGGGATTTTGGGAACAAACACCTCACCTCCCTGCATTTGTTCAATACAGCGGATGACAAATCCAACTCCTTGATACAGTGTGATCCAGAACCGGGTCATACGTTCATCAGTGATAGTCAGTTTCTTCTTGTTCCTTTGTTTCAGGAAAACAGGAATGACGCTGCCTCGGCTGCCAACGACATTTCCATATCTCACAGAGCTGTAACGGGTGGCTTTGCCTCCTGCATAAGCGTTGCTTTGGACGAAGAGCTTCTCAGCGGCGAGCTTTGTCGCTCCATAAAGATTGATCGGGTTGACGGCTTTGTCAGTGCTGAGCGCCATGACTTTGCTCACACCTGCATCCAGAGCAGCTTCAATTACATTACTGCTGCCCAAGATGTTTGTCTTAATGGCCTCCATCGGATTGTATTCACAGGCGGGCACCTGTTTGAGCGCCGCGGCATGCACCACGATATCGACTCCTTGCATAGCTCGTCGCAGCCGGTTTAGGTCCCGAACATCACCGATAAAGTAGCGTAAATCTATATGATCGAATCCGCTGATCCTCATCTCATGCTGCTTCAATTCATCACGGCTGAAGATGATCATCTTGCCAGGTTTGAAATCCCGGAGCATAATCTCCACAAATTTCCTGCCAAAGGAACCGGTGCCTCCGGTCACGAGAACGACTTGATTTGTCCAATCCATCAACGATTCCATTTGTTCACCATTCCACTCTTTTTAAGTACAATCAAGGGATACAAGCCATGTTCTCCCATAAAATGTGGGAAGCGTTCTTCTAAATAATACAGCTGACGTAGCAGCCATTTACCGCCCAGATATGGCTGCACATATACCCGAAGAAAGCGAACGCTTACGCTTCTCCATACGTAAATTTCGAGGGGGATAAGCGTTCCGACTTCTCGCCGCAACCAATCAGCATTATGCTTGTTTACGAAGGTGCTCACTTCACCAGGCTTCGGGGAGGATTTTCCGGCGTTGATTAGTTTAATTCTGCGTCTGATTCTTTTCATCAAACGTTTGCCCCATTTTAGCGGCATGGTAAAAATATCCATTATTGAGGAACTTTCCCATCCATTAACCACAACAGCCATTTTTGATTCTGCCAATACACGGTATAGTTCAAGAAATGCTTGACGGTGTTCATCTACTGGAAGATGATGAATGGTATGCAGGGAAACAACACCATCGAACGCATATGGAATAAAAGGTAAGTTTGCTACATCGGCAACAACAAATAGACCTTGCCCATTCTCATTCCGATCTCCGATTCGCTGGCGAGCCTCTTGTAAGGCGACAATAGATATGTCTGCACAGACTCGTGCCTGGTACCCTTTTGAATACCCTAGATACTCTGGGTATTGGATTGGACCCGATCCAGCATCGAGAAAGTACTTTCCCGTTGGATTTAGATAGCGACCTATCCTCAGGTGGCAGTTGTGGATGTACTCCCTTGATACCGGACGCAAGTCCTCAAAACGGGCGTTCTGATAAACTCCCTCGCCAACCTCCTGCCAGCCAACCTCATCGTAGAATTGGCGTACCTGCTGTTTTACTTGAAGCTCAGAAGTCATAATCATAACCTAACTAAATTGACCAGTCGACTGGCTCACCAACCAGATAACGGAAGGTATCGCTATATTCTGACATTCCGTCCTCGGATAATACTGTTTCCATCGGTTTTTCATCAATGTCTTCATATAAATGAAGTAAATGCCAGGGGTATGGATGCGGGTACTCGAAGAAGAAACGATATGCATATTCCCGGGCCGATTCGATCCCAGTTTTGCTGAGCTGATATACCTGAGGGTCCAAAAGGAAATTCGTCAGCAAATCGAAAAACGCATTCCATGAACCCGGATCCAGCGTGAACCCCTTCTCACGGTAATGTGTCTGCCCGATCACGATTACTGGCACTCCACTGATTGCCATCTCCAATCCGACTGTCGTGGTATAAACCAGCCCGAGATCAGCGATTTCAACCAGATCATAGGTATTAATTTCCGCATCCGCTGGGATCAGGTGGATGTGTTCGGGCAAACCAGTTGGAAAGGCATTATGAACGATATCAGCAACGGATGGACCTTTGGTAACTAACTCGCCAGGGTGAATTCTAATGACCAGCTGCGCTCCCTCATGTTCAGCCAAGAATTTGACGGTTCGCTCCAGCCATTCTGTCATGCTGTTGCTGAAGACCTGTCGTCCAAGTGTCAAACTATCACCGATCACATTCGTTGCCAAAAGGATCACTGGTCGGTCATCCAGGTCAAGGCATCTCCGCACCTCTTCTCCACCCGTGCTGGGTACTCCCTGCCACTGGCGGGAGAAATTCCCCCACAAACTGGCTTTTTGGCGGGCAGAAAAGAGCGTGCTGACTCTTTCTAACTCTGCCTCGGGTATCTCCCGCCCCTTTCTGGCTGACCACAAATCATCTGTTTGCTGGCGCATGACTTCTGCATCCTGGGCCAACCAAATCCGGTTCTTCTGCTCCCCAAACTCATAGGTCACAGTTGGCAGCGATAAGTAGCGTGCCACCTGGTAAACACTGCCAAATTCTAAGATGCTCCCATTCGGAATGACGATCACATCCGGTCGAGTATTTTGCAGCCAACCCAGTGCAGCTGCAGCTGCAGCATGATTGCGTTCCTGTCGCAGCTTAAATAGCGGGCTATCTGATGGGACTTCCTCTACCTGCATGATGTATTGGGTATCTCGAAAAGACACCTGGTCAACTTTCTCACGTAGTTCATCAGGAAAACCATTGACAGGTGACCCCTTATCCAGGAATGATACGAACTGCATCAGAGGAGACGCTTCCTGGAGCACATCACGAGCATATAAGTTTTGCCGGCGAAGATCGAACTTATTAATTTGTTCGCTGGAGTTGCTGTAAGGCAAATAAGCCAGAGTCACCGAGTGCCCTTGACCAGCCAGGGCTAATCCAATAACTGTGCCGTGGGAAATCCAGAAATGCAGAGTGCAGAAGATGAGTACATTTTTACCAGGAGATACCCGTTGGGCCGCCTGCTCCGCCTGACTAATCAGAGCCGGTAGTCTCACTTGGAGCTGATCAAGCTTAAATCCCGTTCTCGGCGGTTTTCCACCCTGACGGAAGTGCCAATAAGCTTCTGCAGTTAATGGCATTTCTCCCAGGATTTTTTTTGCGGTTGCCTTGGTGATCATTGAGGCTCGATCCTCCAATCCAGACTTGGACGCACTGGACCCAAGCGAGTCTCAGGCCATTGCATTCCTGGAGCTCCGGCAACATCCACAGTAAAGGTCAAAGCTTGTTCATCCTGAAAATAGCGTTTCACTCGAAAAGAACTGGCGTTGATCCCCAGTACGTAGCGACCTCCGTTGAGGAAATTGGCTGGGATCGTACAAGCACTGGTGTAGTGACCTGCAGCTCGAACACTGAAGCGTTCGTACATCTCTGGTTGATCTGTGTCAAATGAGGTGAAGACGTACTCCCCTCGAGTGGTCATCAGGTAAATGCCAACCCTCAGACCGGTGATTGGAGCATTTAATTGATACTCAATCTTGATCGTGATAGGTTCGGTTGAACGGGCTGTATCGACTGTCTTCCCTTTCTGGTCGCAAAGGCGGAGGGCGATTGGACGAAATGGTCGCGCTGCTTCGGGTATTTCGTCTTCATCCCACCTTCTCTGCCCGGTCTGCGTATACCCTGTCCCCATATAATAATCAACTGCTTCTTGGGTTGGTGCTCTCAGGACCAAACGACCTTTGTCAAGAAGGATCGTCTCTTCCGTTAACCGCAATATCGCCGACATATTATGACTGACGAAAAGTACTGTCCGTCCTTGTTTGGCCACATCACTCATCTTCCCCAGGCAGCGGCGCTGGAATTCAGCATCCCCGACTGCCAACACTTCATCGACCACTAAGATATCAGGTTCAAGGTGAGCTGCGACAGCAAATGCCAGACGCAGATACATACCGCTTGAAAAGCGTTTGACCGGAGTATCGATGAATTTTTCCACCTCAGAGAATGCCACAATCTCGTCAAATTTTCGATCGATTTCTTCCCGTCCCATACCAAGAATGGCACCGTTGAGGTAGATATTCTCTCGTCCCGTCAATTCT
>DAOVCZ010000087.1 GCA_030669775.1 Chloroflexota bacterium
TACCACCTGCTGGTGAAGATAAACTGTACCCAGCTGAAGCTTATGGCGTGAAATTGATGTCGATCGGTTTCATGGTGAAAGCTGATCAACCATTGATCTGGCGCGGGCCGATGCTTCACTCTGCGATCCGCCAGTTTCTGAGTGATGTTGAGTGGGGGGAGCTGGATTACCTGGTAGTCGACCTTCCACCTGGTACTGGAGATGCTGGCTTAAGCCTGGCGCAAGCGATGCCATTAAGCGGGGGGTTGATCATAACCTTACCGCAGCAGGTTTCGCTGGATGATGCCAGACGTGGTCTGGAGATGTTCCGCCAGATGAATGTGCCGATCTTTGGCGTGGTTGAGAATATGAGCTACTTGGAACTGCCTGATGGAACCCGCATGGATGTGTTCGGTACGGGAGGTGGAGAGAGACTGGCTCAAGAAAGTGGAGTTCCATTCATCGGCACCATTCCGATGGATCCAGCAGTGCGAGAAGGCGGCGATCAAGGCGTCCCTGTAACCGTGAGCGATCCTGACTCCCCAGTTGCCCAGGCGTTGGATGCTATCGCCAAGGATGTGGCTGCCAAAATCAGCGTAGCGGCGATGCAAAATAACGATTTTGTTCCCATCACGATGGTTGGATGATTATGAATCAGACAAAATCTTTGGTCGTTGGCGTTCGTTTCCAGAAGGTTGGGAAAATCTATCATTTTGATGCCAGGAAGTTCAGCGACCTTCGTACTGGGGACTTTGCCGTCGTGGAGACCAGCCGGGGAAAGCAATTAGGAGAGGTGGTTCAAATATTGGATGAACCCTCCTTACCGCCTCATGGTTCATGGAAGCCGATCAAACGCAAAGCCACACCACGTGACCTCTTGCTGCGCCAGATCTGGCAGCGAAAAGCAGTAGAAGCGATGATCAACTGCCGCGCTAAAGCGGCTGAATTGAAGATCGAAGGGGTAAAGATCGTTTCAGCAGAATTTACTTTTGATGGAAAACGACTCTCCTTCTTGTTCAGCACTGAGACCGAAGAAAGAGTCGACCTAAAATCCTTGAAAAAGGCTATCCAGCGCACCTATCAACGCTCAAGAGTTGAAATGCGCCAGATTGGTCCACGCGATGTGGCGAAAATTATTGGCGGGATGGGAGCATGCGGAATGGAATCGCGCTGCTGCTCGATTTTCTTGACGGAGTTCAGCCCCATCTCGATCAAGATGGCCAAGGAACAAGGAATCTCTCTGACACCTTCTGAGATCACCGGGATGTGTGGCCGCTTACGCTGCTGCCTGATTTATGAATTCCAGCATTATGTAGAGGCGCGCAAGCTGTTGCCCAAACGTAATAAACGGGTGATCACCCCGCAAGGAGAGGGGAAAGTGGTCGATACCTATCCATTAAAGGACTCCATCCTCGTTGATATTGAGGGAGTGGGAAGAGAGGAATTTGATCGTCTGGATATCCAGCCATGGGATGAATTGGAAGAATTGCGCAGAAAATCCGCAGAGCCATGTGAGAAACACGAAAACGGTGAATGTGATTGTGGCCAGGGGGTAAGTTGAACGAGGCTGAGACACCTGACAATTGGGATTCCCCGCAGCCCATCCTGGTGATCCTGGCACACCCAGATGATCCAGAGTTTTTTTGTGGGGGGACTATCGCCCGGTGGGTCCTCGCCGGGCACCAGGTTTCCTATTGTTTGTTGACATGTGGGGATAAAGGTACTTCAGATCGAGCTCTTACCCCAGATGCTTTGTGTGCCCAACGCCAGGGTGAACAGATGGCTGCAGCTGCTGTCCTGGGGGTACACCAGGTTCGCTTTCTGGATCACCCGGATGGGTATCTTGTGCCCGATCTGGAATTACGCAAAGAGATCACCAGGGTGATCAGGCAAGAACAACCCAATGTGCTGGTAACCTGCGATCCCACCAATCTATATGTGCGGGAGACCTATCTTAACCACCCAGATCACCGGGCAGCGGGCCAGGCAACCCTGGATGCAGTTTTTCCTGCCGCGCGTGATCATTTGAATTTCATCGAATTGTGGCGCGATGAGAATCTTGAACCACATGTTGTTCGCGAGGTATGGATCTCCTTACCACAGGAAGCTAATGTTTCCTTGGATGTGACAGAACATTGGCAGTTGAAGCTGCGGGCTCTCTTTGAACACAAGAGCCAGATTGGAGATCCTGCTCAGTTGAAAGAACGCTTACTCAAGCGGCATACACCTGACAGCAGCCCAGAAAACCCACGTTTTGAGGAACAATTTAAAAGGTTAGTGCTTGCCTGAAGCGGAAGATTATCATACAGTCAAATCCCCTAAGACAAGAGTATATAGATTACCTGGTCAGGTTTGAGGCTGTCGGAAATAATAAAGAAATCTCCAATATCCATCCAAGGGGGACCTGTTTGCTAGATTCTATGGAGGCATCGTGATCGATTTTCTGGGCGAGGCACAGGAGTTGTTCGAGTACACGCGAGATTTTCGCAGAGATTTTCACCGCCACCCTGAATTAGGATTTCAAGAGGTGCGCACGGCTGGGATCGTGGCTCGTGAACTGACCGATCTAGGTCTGGAAGTGAGCACCGGTGTGGGGAAAACAGGTGTTGTGGCAACGCTGGAGGGTGGCAGTCAGGAACCAGTCGTACTGGTGCGGTTCGATATGGATGCACTTCCAATCCAGGAAGAGACGGGTGCCGAATATGCTTCCCAAACGCCGGGTATCATGCACGCTTGCGGTCATGATGGACATACGGCTGCTGGCTTGGCAGTAGCCCGCATGCTGGAAGCTCGTAAGGGGGAATTGGGGGGGATGGTTAAATTCGTCTTCCAACCTGCGGAGGAAGGTCTCGGTGGTGCGGAGGCGATGGTCGCGGATGGTGTTTTAGAAAATCCCAGGCCTGATCTAAGCCTGTCCCTTCACCTGTGGAATGACAAACCTGTTGGTTGGATCGGTGTCACCCCTGGACCTGCAATGTCAGCCTCAGACCGGTTTACGGTCAAGATCGTTGGTCGGGGTGGACATGGCGCCTCTCCATACCTGGCAATTGACCCGGTTGTGGCAGGTGCTCAAGTGATTTCCGCTCTGCAGAATATTGTAGCTCGTAATGTAGACCCACTCGAGTCAGCGGTTGTGACTGTTACCAGCATGACCGGGGGTGAGGCTTTCAATGTCATCCCAGAGACTGTCGAGTTGAAAGGCACTATCCGCTCATTTAATCCACAAGTACGTAAGCTGGTCCTAGAACGCTTTGAACAAATCACCACCGGTGTTGCAGAGGCGCTGAGCTGTCGGGCAGAAGTGGAGTTAAAGCGTGTGACACCCGCGGTTGTTAATGACCCCGAGATGGCAAAACGAGTTCAAGAGGTGGCGGGAAGAGTGTTTCCAGATTCTGTGATCGACAACAAGGAACGCACGATGGGATCGGAAGATATGGCATATATGATGGAGGACATCCCCGGTTGCTATTTCTTCGTGGGATCGGCCAACCATGAAAGCGGCTTAGATGCAGCCCACCACCACCCAAAATTTGATTTTGACGAAAGCGCCTTACCGCGCGCCGCGGCTTTGATGGCTTCAGCTGTAGTTGAATTTCTGGGTTGATTCCTGCTTCGAGTTACAATTTCTATAATACAATTAACCAGTTCTCCAGTGAACTGTGAAAATTGTGGGGGAGAAAAAACTTCAGATCGCGAATCATTATTGATCAAGAATTCGAACTGCCGGTTGGTGGATTGGAACGAGATTGGAGGTTAAGCAGCGAATTAAACCGGCGATGTGTTCAGCTGCAAGTGGTTGGCTGGTTTTGGCTTGACGGATGATTGTTGCCATGGTAAAATGTCAATCATCTGAATAATCGGATTAAACTAATTATTCAACTGGGATTTGCCGCTATGACACCAAAAAGCCTTTCCTCAGATTTCCTGAATTACCTAGCTGAAACTTACCAGATGGATGAGGATTGCGAACGCCTGCCCTCCTTAAAGGTGTTGAGCAAGCAGCTGGGGGTCAGCGTTTCATCCTTGCGAGAGCAGATGGAAGTTGGCCGTGCATTGGGCTTGGTTGAGGCGAAACCCCGCACTGGCCTGCGCCGCTTACCTTATTCATTTTTTCCAGCCGTCAATCAATCATTAACCTATGCCATCACGATTGACCAGGAGTACTTCCTGAAATTTGCAGATTTACGCCGAAATCTGGAAGCCGCTTTTTGGTACCAGGCGGTATATCTGCTCACCGAAGAAGACAAAGTTAATTTGCAAAAATTGATCGATCAGGCCTGGGAGAAACTGCGCGGAACCCCGATCCAAATCCCCCAGTTTGAACACCGCCAGCTGCATTTGACCATTTACAAGAGATTGGATAATCCATTCGTTTCCGGCATTCTAGAGGCTTACTGGGAGGCTTACGAAGCGGTTGGACTCAATCTTTACGCAGGCTATCGATATCTAGAAGAAGTGTGGACCTACCACCAACAGATGGTGGATGGTATATGTAATGGCGATCTTGATGCTGGTTATCAAGCCTTAGTTGAGCACACCGATTTAATCCGGCACAGGGTGGTTGGGCGTGAAGATAGAAAGATCATGGTCGCTCAATCCGATTAAACTCAGCAAATAAATTTGCTTCGTTTGCAATAATAAAGGAGATCAGTAATAAATGTCTGCTGTACAAACTCATAAGGCACTGGAGCCGGCTGCTGAAATTGGCTCCATCGTGAACGATTTTTCGATCACCGTTGGCACTTCAAATGGCTCCGGCAGCCAGACGTCCAATCTGACCCTTCTGCGTTCATTGTTTAAGATGGGCGTACCGGTTTCGGGAAAGAATCTTTTCCCTTCCAATATCCAGGGTCTACCTACCTGGTACACAATTCGAGCCAACAAAGATGGTTTTTTGGCACGACGGGAAGAAAACGAAATCGTTGTCGCAATGAACCCGGACACTTTTTCCCAAGACCTGGAGGATGTCTTACCTGGTGGGGTGTTCATGTATGCCGATGACATCAAAATTCCGATTAATCGAGAGGATGTGGTTACCTATCCGATGCCGGTCAAACAGCTGGTTAAAGAATCTGGTGCCCCCTCAAGTCTGAAGAATTACGTCGCCAATATGGTGTATGTGGGTGTGCTGGCCCAGATATTGGGAATTGAACTCGTCAGCATCCAACAGGCGTTAGATTTCCATTTCAAGGGCAAGCAGAAACCGATTGATTTGAACTTAGGCGTTGTGCAGAAGGCTGTCGACTGGGCGGAAGAAAATCTTGAGAAGCGCGATCCCTACCGGGTTGAACGCATGAATGGGACAGGTGATTTCATCATGTTAGATGGTAACACCGCAGCTGCATTGGGAGCGGTTTACGGTGGGGTTAATTTCGCAGCCTGGTATCCAATCACCCCAGCCACTAGCGTGGTTGAAGAGTTAGAGGAATATCTGCCTTTGCTGCGCAAGGATCCAGAGACTGGCAAAGATACCTTCGCAATCGTGCAGGCAGAGGATGAGCTGGCCGCCATTGGCATGGCGATCGGTGCCGGATGGGCCGGATTACGGGCGATGACCTCTACCTCTGGTCCAGGTCTCAGCTTGATGACCGAATTTGCCGGGTTAGCATACTATTCAGAAGTTCCGCTGGTTGTTTGGGATATCCAACGAGTGGGTCCCAGTACTGGTTTACCAACCCGCACCTCACAAGGTGACTTATCGATGGTTTATTTTCTTGGCCATGGGGATACACAAAACGTGATCCTTTTACCAGGCTCAATCAACGAATGTTTTGAGTTTGGATGGCAGGCATTCGACCTGGCCGAGCGGCTGCAGTGGCCAGTTTATGTGCTCAGCGATCTGGATATCGGTATGAACCAATGGATGGCGAAACCTTTTGAATATCCTGACCAACCCATGGATCGGGGAAAAATCCTCTGGGAGGGGGATTTAGAAAAACTCTCTGGAAAATGGGCTCGCTACAAGGATGTTGATGGGGATGGTATTGCTTACCGGACAGTACCAGGTAATCGCCACCCATCCAGCGCCTGGTTTGCCAGAGGCACGGGTCACGACGAAAATGCGATCTATACTGAGGATGGCGAAGAATATGAGCGGAATATGGCTCGCCTGAGCAGGAAATTCGATACAGCGAAAACATTGGTCCCAAAACCGGTTATAGACACCATTGACGGTGCAAATATCGGGATTATCGCCTTTGGTTCGACTGAATCTGCGGTCCAGGAAGCGCGTCATCACCTGGCTCAATCTGGATTGAAGACAGACTTTCTACGTCTTCGAGCTGTGCCATTTACCGAAGAAGTAACAGAATTCATCTATTCCCATGAACGATCTTACGTGGTCGAAATGAACCGTGATGGGCAGCTGCATCAATTATTATCTCTAGAATATGCACCTGTTTGTGCGAAATTAACCTCAATAGCTCACCTGGATGGTCTACCGATGACGGCTCACTGGGTTGAGGATAGGATCATGCAGGAGGAGGATAAAAAATAATGGCAAACCAGATGACAAGAAACCGTGGGCAAGTGAATCTTGCTGGATTGACAAAGACAGATTACAAAGGTAGGCCGACAACTCTATGCCAGGGGTGTGGACACAATTCCATCTCGAGCCAGATTATCGCGGCTTGTTACGAACTCGATATTAACCCAGCATCAATAGTAAAATTCAGCGGGATTGGCTGTTCAAGCAAAAGCCCTGCTTATTTCTTGGGACGATCCTTTGGTTTCAATGGATTACACGGGCGTATGCCGTCCCTGGCAACAGGTGCGATGTTCGGCAACCATCAGCAAATTGGAATCGGTGTCAGCGGGGATGGAGATACCGCCAGCATTGGTATGGGTCAATTCAAGCACATCATGCGCCGCAATCTACCTTTTGTCTACATTGTCGAGAATAATGGGGTATACGGTTTGACAAAAGGACAATTCTCTGCGACCGCTGAACCCGGGTTGACCCTTAAAGGTCACGGGACCAATCTCTATATGCCTGTTGATATCGCCTGGGAAGCTGTGGTTGGCAATGCAACTTTCGTAGCCCGTTCTTTTGCTGGCGATCCTAAGCAGGTTAGAGAATTGCTAAAAGCGGCCCTCAGTCATAATGGAATTGCCGTTCTTGACATCATCAGCCCGTGTGTGACTTTTAATAACACCGATGAATCGATGCATTCTTATTCTTGGGGCAGGGAACATGAGGTGGCTCTTCACGAGCTTTCCTTTGTACCTCCCCGTGAAGATATTTTGGTTGATTATGGAGAAGGGGAATTGATCGATGTTACCATGCACGACGGATCAACGGTTGTACTCAAGAAATTGGAGCGCGATTATGACCCAGTAAATCGCAGCCGGGCGATCGCCTTATTAGAAGAGGCAAACCGTAAAAATTGGTTGATCACCGGATTGATATACATCGATACCCACAAGCCATCGCTGTTTGATATTTATAACCTGCCAGATACACCGCTAAATCGTCTTGAAGAGAGCCAGATGAGACCCCCTCTGGAGAGCAT
>DAOVCZ010000216.1 GCA_030669775.1 Chloroflexota bacterium
AGGAAGTCTTTGAATCCTTTGATGACATGCCAGGTCTCCTTATTTATCGGACTTACTCAAGACGGTTCCTGAATGGAATACTGATAGAAGTTCCCATCTTAATCTTCTTTATTCAATAATTTCGAAATCACTGGTAATCTCTACTGATCCTTTGTGCGTATTGATCACCGAGCAGTATTTATCTTCTGAAAGGCGATCCGCCTTTTTGACGTTTTCATGTTTTATATCCCCTTTTAAGGTGTAATGAAGGTGGAGATGAGTAAACCGGTTAGGTGGTTCGTTTTCCTGCTTTCCGGTGCAAATCACTTCTACACTCTCAAGTGGTTCACGCTGCTTTCTCAATATCTTCACCACATCATAAGTGAAGCATGATGCTGCTGACATCAGTAATAAATCCGAAGACTTCAAACCTCTCCAGAGAGGCTCATGCTCAGATCACAGCCCGATTACAGCAGGTGTACCGCGCGAATCTATGCCTGCCATCAGCGTCGACGTGGAATTGATCCATTTAATATTTACTGTGCTTGATACAGAGGCTATTTCTGGTTCCTTTCTAATTGTTTTCACGTCAACTCCCATAAAATCTTCGTCTGTTCAAGGATAGAAGTAAATGTGCTCGATTCTCCATGGTCCACAAGGCTGAGACTCTGATCATACCTCTTTGGAAATTTATCCCCCAACAAAGCCGCCACAATTGCGCCGGAACACGCCTTGGCGGCCTTCAAATCATAGCCTCCCTCCAGAAAAAGGCTGATCCGCCCCTGACAATTTTCATCTGCCCACAACACTAATTGTTTAATCAAATTGCCATATCCACCAGAGGTGAGCTGCAGGTTTCCTAAAGGGTCATCGAAATGCGGGTCGAAACCATAGCTTACTAATATCATCTCCGGTTGGTAACGAGACAGCAGGGGAAGGATAAACTCATCCATGACTGTGCTGAATTCGCGATCTCCCGAAAATGGGGGCAGTGGGAAATTTGCGGATTTCATCTCTCCGGGACCGGTGCCGGTCTCATTCAGCCAGCCTGTGCCTGGATAATGAGGATATTGGTGGGTGGAGAGGTAAAACACATCTCCTCTTGAGAAAAAAATATCTTGCGTACCATTGCCGTGATGCAAGTCCAGATCAACAATTGCCAAACGGTGAGCTCCCTCCTCCTGGATCAAGTTCTCGGCTGCCAGTGCAATATTGTTTAATAAGCAAAATCCCATCGCTCGTTGCGATGTTGCATGATGACCCGGGGGACGAGTGAGAGCAAAGCCGCGCTGTGCTTCACCCAACCACACCGCGCGGGCGATCGCGATCGCTCCACCTGCAGAATTTAATGCTAAATCCCAAGAAGCTGGAGTTGTATAGGTATCTGCGTCAAAATGCACACCTCTTTCACAGATCTCTTCCAGCCTACTGAGGTATTCCGGGGTATGGATCGCCCATAGTACATCTTTTGATATTTTATCGGGTTCCAGTCGGGGATATGCTTGCCAATACCCAAATTCTTCCAATGCAGACTTAATCGCTTCAACGCGTTCTGGTCGCTCAGGATGACCAAATTCATAATGGTTTTCATGTCCATCGGGATAGAAGAATGCCAGATTATTCATGTTCATTGACCCTTTGTGAAATCAGACCAATTGTACAGCCGATGTAATCGTCCGTCAATTTTCTAATTATTGACCCAGAGTGGTGTTATTATCTATAATATAAGTAAATCAAACTCAAGGATGATTGACATGGTATTTCAAAAAAGAGGATTACTCATTATTTTATTGATCTTCATGTCCGCCTGCCAAACAGGAGTTAAGACCTCCTCACCAATACCGACACCGACCCAAAGCCCAGCAACCGTCACGGCAACTCAAGTTACACCCACAGACTCGCCTCTTCCTCCGACTGAAGAAAACCAATTCACCCAGAAACGATCTCGAATGGTTGACGAACAGATAGCAGCACGCGGTATCGAAGATCAAGCCATATTAACAGCTATACGTAATATACCCCGGCACAAATTTGTGCCTGAAGATATGGTTAACCTGGCGTACGAAGACCACCCACTACCGATCGGATATGGGCAAACCATTTCCCAGCCTTATATTGTGGCTCTAATGACGCAAACTATCGATCCCAAACCTGGAAAGCGAGTTCTTGAAATTGGCACTGGTTCTGGGTACCAGGCTGCGGTGTTGGCTGAGCTCGGAATGGAGGTTTATACAATTGAAATCATCCCAGAGTTAGCTGAGCAAGCTGCCCAAAGATTGGATGAGCTTGGCTATACGAATATCCACACTCTTAATGCTGATGGTTATTTCGGTTGGCAGGAGTTTGCCCCTTTTGATGCTGTGTTGGTCACTGCTGCACCCGATCATCTACCCCAGCCCTTGGCAAACCAGTTAATCGAAGGGGGGCGTCTGGTCATCCCCATCGGCCCGGTTGGTTTCTTACAAACTCTATGGTTGTTCGAAAAAGATGGTGGAGAACTTCAGGCTACAAATCTGGGCGGGGTGGCTTTCGTTCCCCTCACGGGTGAACACTAAGCGAGCGAACATCATCAAAATCAGTTTTCGATCGCTAGAGCAGCAATCCCGTAAAATAGTGCTCCTAGTAATAGAACCACTGAAAAGTTGGTACTCAAAACAATAATTGCCGCCAAAACAGCTGCCATAACCGAGGCACACCCATTTACCGCCCATGCCCATGGCACCAGCGCGGAACCAGCGTCTTCTAACCAGGCTAATCCTATGGGAAAAGGTACACCCATCAAAATCCCCAACGGCGCTAGGCTCAATCCGAGTATCAAGCTTCTTGTCACCATCGGCCATCCCAAAGTGTACACTTGAATGGGATCATAAAATATGGTAGTGACAATCGCACACCCAAATAAAAAGATCAGCATCCATCTCCTCCCCATCCATACCTTGCGCGAATAAATGCTACCCAGACTCGAAAATATTAATAACGAGAGGACTACCAATGTGAATGCATAAGTTGGATGTTCCATGGATAAGATGCTCTTTTGGATCAGCGGTATTTCCAGAAACAAGAATGCTAAACCTATGCTTCCAAAATAAACGAGAACCCGCCAGGTTGGGACCCTTTCAGCAGTATTTGCGATTTCCTTACCTTTCAAATGTTGGCTTCCCACACGCCTGCGTTTGATCACCAGCGGCAAGATGATCAGCAAAACACTCAATCCACTAACCAGAATCAATAACGCCAAGAGCACAAAATACCCACTTCCCCCGAACGGCTGCCAGACGCGGCCAACGGTTGCCAAAATCTGGGGAGTTTGTTCCCATTTGAAGAAATGGAAGAAAAACGGATGATTGTCTAACGCTGGTGTGACGGAAAATGGATAAGCTGAATAGAAATTATTCCTTGAAGAAGCAGTAATCAGTTCACTGAATACTTGGTAATAAACAGGTTCTGGTAATTTATTGAAGCGATTCGTCTCATTTTGAGTTATATCCGTTGCCCACACCAAATCGAAACGCCGGTCGTGAATGAATTCCCGCACATGAGCCAGCTGCAGTTCGCTCCAATCACCGGACTTGATCAGAAAGGTCATTGTTTGAATCCCGCGCTAAGCAACGATCTTGTTGCCAGGATTCTCTATCCCCGCACTCTCAAGTGCCTCGATTAATGTGGCAAACAAGCGGAGAGACTCGCTGGGTGGTGTCTGCAGCCAGCGGGTTACCACAAGAACACCATTCTCTGACAAATGCGAGATCATTTCTGAAAAGGATTCAACAGATAGTGTGAAATTTTCAGCCAGACTATACGCGCCACTGGCAACAGGTCGGTATG
>DAOVCZ010000007.1 GCA_030669775.1 Chloroflexota bacterium
AAGGGATTGCCCGCATCACCGTCCGTATCGGACGAGATGAACTTCTCAAACCAATAAGCGAAATCCCACCGATGGCAGAGGTTTGTATAAGCATGCTCCACAAGGCTCTACAAGCTTTTTTTGATCGAGACGCTAAAGCTGCTCGTTCCATCCCGAAGGAAGACGACCGGGTTGACGCATTTTATAACCGCATTTACCGTGAATTAATGGACCAAATGATATCCAATCCATCTACTATCGACCAGGCAAATCATCTCTTGTGGGTGGCTCACAACCTTGAGCGTGTTGCTGACCGGGTTACCAACATATGCGAACGAATTGTCTTTGTCGTTACAGGAGAATTGCTGGAAATGGACCGCACGGACGATGAATGGTTTGCAGATGAGCCTTGATGCGCGCTCCTTGTCTACTTTGACAGATCATAAATCTCCGGTCAGTCAATTTGATTGTCCCTCCACGAATTAGCGAATGTTTCGAAAAGCTTCACCCATATTCGACCGACACATATCATTAATAGTCACTACATTCATTATTCAAACGATAAACTCTGATATTATTAGTTCAAATAATAGTCAAAAGTCACTTGATACTCCTTGAATAGCTGTGTAAACTAGTAGCAGTAAAAGGAGGCTTTTATGACAGTTGGAAGAATCATTGCCTATATCGCCGCGGCCATTGTTCTGCTTTTCGGAGTACTCTTCATCTGGGCTGCGTTTGGGACAGAATTCAATTCCGGATGGTTCATCACTGGCTTGGTCAGTGTTGCTATTGGCTTCGGTTTGATCTGGTTTGCAGGCAGACTCAAGCCAGAAACCCAAATTGAGCAAAACGTTACTCTTAACATTGATCTTCCCGCCAATGTGGATTTGGAAAGTTTTAAATGCCAGTCTTGCGGAGGAGTACTGTCTCCAGATAATGTTGAGATGGTCGCAGGTGCTCCGGTGGTCTCCTGTCCCTACTGCGGGACGACTTACCAGCTCACCGAAGATCCAAAATGGTAATTGCTCATTCAATTAATTCGATGGATTCCCCAGCTTCAATCGGATGAGGTAAATATGCCCAAGGTAAACCGTGTATTCATTCCTGCCATCTTAATTGTTTTGGTTGTTTGCACTCTGCTCTTACCAGGTGCAGCGTTTGCTCAAACTTACTCATACAGCCTGCCGCAGCAATTTATCGATGTCTATTGGAACGAAGATGGCACCAGCTCGATTGACTACGTCTTCATTTTCGTTAATGATCCCTCAGGACCGACAATCGAATATGTGGATGTTGGCGTGCCAAACAGCAATTACGACATGAACAGTGTAGTCGCCTATGCGAATGGAATCGAATTGGATGATATTGAATCATCTCCCTATGTCAAACCAGGAGTGGCAGTGGGGCTGGGTGCTAATTCAATCCCTCCGGGTCAAACAGGTGAAGTTCGAGTATTCATTGGCCGAGTTCGCGACGTCCTCTATCCCGATGACATCGATGAAAATTATGCCAGCGCAGTTTTCATACCAAATTACTTTGAAGGCGGATCAATTTCCGGCTCAACAGAGACCGTCTTGACCTACCATTTACCGCCAGGTGTACAGCCAGAAGAACCCCGCTGGCACGAAGCACCACCAGGTTTTTCTTCTGAACCAGAAGGCGGGATAGATGACCAGGGACGCCTGACCTACACCTGGCGCAACCCGTCATCTGATGGGACGAGGCAATACCAGTTTGGGGCTTCCTTCCCCCGGCAGTATGTCCAAGAAAGCGCAATCGTCACCGGTTCTGCATCAACTGGTGGGGGCAGCGTTACTGCCATCACCGACTTCCTGGGTTGCCTGAGTCCCTTTATCATCCCACTGATCTGCTTTGGTGGTATCGCGGGTTTGATCATCTGGGGTGTCACCGCAGACCGCAGGCGGAAACTTAAATACCTCCCTCCCAAAATTTCTATCGAAGGTCATGGGATCAAACGCGGTCTGACTGCGGTCGAAGCAGGCATTTTGATGGAAGAACCAATGGATAAAATCATGACCATGATTTTATTTGGCGTGCTCAAGAAAAATGCCGCCCAGGTTGTCACGCGTGATCCTCTCAAAATTGAGACGGAAGACCCACTACCAGAAAATCTGCGCAAATATGAGAAGGATTTCTTGCTGGCTTTTCAAGAGACATCGAAAGGAAAACGCAAGAAGGCTCTTCAGAAGATGATGGTGGAGCTGGTAAAAACTGTCGGTAAGAAAATGAAGGGATTCAGCCTCAAGGAAACCGTGGCTTACTATAGAGATATCACCAGGCGTGCCTGGGAACAAGTCGAAGCTGCAGATACACCGGAAGTCAAGAGCGAGAAATACGATCAGCACATGGAGTGGACGATGCTCGATAAGGATTATGATGACCGCACTCGAGATGTCTTCCGGACGGGTCCAGTCTTCGTCCCGATATGGTGGCCGCGATACGATCCTGGGTATGGTCGTGCGGCGACAGGAACAGCAAGAACCTCTGCCCCTTCAACTGGTCGTTCAGGTCCCTCCATGCCCACTCTTCCAGGTTCTGCATTCGCAGGTTCGGTGGTCACTGGAGTTCAAGGTTTTTCAAGCAGTGTAGTTGGCAGTATTACAGATTTCACCAACAGCATCACCAAAGTTACCAATCCTCCACCCAAACCTCCAGCTTCAAGCTTCAGCCGGAGCGGTGGCGGCAGTGGCGGAGGTTGCGCCTGCGCTTGTGCCTGTGCTGGATGTGCATGCGCATGTGCTGGTGGAGGTCGCTAAATCTCTTATCGGTTTGAGATTAAACAGGATTGAGAAAAATGGGTTCCAATCTCTGGCAAAGACTTTTCCCAAATAACAGTTTTAGCTCAGAACAAACTGACAGCACGTCCAAAATAGATCTCCCTTCCCAGAGTATCTACCACTTTGAATATCGTGATAATGGTGAACGCAGCCGCATCCACTTGCGTATCGATGGCGATCCTTCTTCTGGTCAGGGCCACGGAATGCTTCTGGTTAATGCCAATCGTGTTGTCCATCTCAACCCTACAGCAACGTTAATGGCTTATCTTCAATTGAGTAGCAAATCTGATCAGGAAGTAATTCGCACATTAAAGCACGTTTATCAGGTATCAAATGACCAAGCCAAAAATGACTATACGCATTTTTGCGAGAATTTTTCGCAGCTCGTCCGGCCTGATGGCGCCTGCCCGGTCTGTGATTTAGATATTGATATTCGAGCTCCATTTACCACAACCCCATCCGCTCCATATCGCATGGACCTGGCAGTTACTTATCGCTGCAATAATGACTGTCCCCACTGTTATAACGCCCGCCCGCGGGATTTTCCTGAGGTTTCAACATCCCAATGGTTTCAAATAATTGACCGCTTATGGGACATTGGTATTCCCCATGTAGTTTTCACCGGAGGTGAACCAACCCTGCGATCAGATCTCCCCGAATTGATCGCTTATGCTGAATCCAAAGGCCAGATCACGGGTCTGAACACTAATGCCAGACGATTGGCCGACGACCGCTTCCTTGCTCAATTAATCGACGCTGGTCTGGATCATGTCCAGATCACAGTCGAATCTCATGATGCTGCCATCCACGACGAGATGGTCCATGCCAAGGGCGCCTGGAAGCAGACCATAGCTGGCCTGCGCAACGCGTTGGATACCCCTCTTTATGTGATGACCAATACGACCATGCTTCGGCAAAACAGCCCATATTTGGGTGAAACCTTGGATTTTCTAGCAGAAGTGGGTGTGCCGACTATCGGATTGAATGCACTGATTTATTCAGGTCATGGCTTGGAGGTTAACACTGGTCTTGCTGAACGAGAGTTACCTCCACTGCTTGATCTGGCGCGTCAAAAAACCGATCACTACAGACAGCGGTTAATCTGGTACACACCCACTCAATACTGTCACTTCGATCCTATGCAGCTTGAACTGGGTGTCAAGGGGTGCACAGCAGCTCTTTACAATATGTGTGTTGAACCTGATGGATCGGTCATCCCCTGCCAATCCTACTACGAATCAATCGGAAATATACTCACAGATCCCTGGAGCAGCATTTGGCATCATAGTCTTGCCGAATCCTTGCGCCAGAGAAGGTATATACCAGATAAATGCACAGGTTGCTCTCTGCTTGCTGAATGTGGTGGCGGGTGCCCATTAGCGCTTAAGGCTCATGCAGACGGGCTGATCACCCTGGAAAGCATTTCGCTACCGAAACCAAGTCCGCCAATTCTATGAACTTATGGAGGCAGTATTAAATGACCAGCATCCGAGAATCAATCCGCCGGCGGTTCACCCCAATCACTCCAATCGAAGCTGGCGTTTACCATTATCAAGCTCCACAAGATGACCCACGCAATTACCGCCTTCACCTGCGTGTTGAGAAGAATGGCGAAGGTGTAATGATTGTCAATGCTTCCACCGTGCTCCATTTAAACCAGACTGCAGCGGAATACGCTAATTATCTTGTCCAGAGTATGTCAGAAGAAGATGCCGGGAATGCGGTTGCCTCTCGATACCGGGTATCCTTTGAACAGGCTCTACAGGATTATTCAGACTTCCTTGAGCAGATTGACACCCTGGTTACGATTCCAGACCTTGACCCGGTGGCATATTTGGGATTTGATCGTACTCGCCCATACAGTGGAGAAATAACTGCCCCTTATCGTTTAGACTGCGCTCTCACCTACCAGCTGCCTCCAGGTATCGATCCACAATTCGCCCCTCATACCAGAGCCAGTCGGGATCTCTCCACCCAGGAATGGATCACCATCCTGGATAAAGCTTGGGCTGCTGGCATTCCACATGTTATTTTCACCGGCGGAGAGCCAACCCTGCGGGATGATTTGCTCGAACTTATTCTGTATGCCGAGAGGACCGGTCTGGTTACTGGGCTTCTTACAGATGGCATTCGCCTCACTGAAAGTGGCTATTTTGATTCACTACTCCAGACTGGTTTAGACCATATACTATATCTTCTCCAACCTGACCAGGATGGAATTTGGGAAAGTATTCAAGAAGCTGCCCAATCCGATGTCTTCACCACAGTTCATATTACGATTACTCCACAAGACCATCCGGATATTGACTCCTACCTGGAGAGACTGTCTGACCTCGGCGTCAGCTCAATCTCGTTGAGCGCCTCATCCGAGGAGCTCGCAGATGTATTATTATCTTCAAGAGAACTCGCTGCAGACCTCGATTTATCCTTAGTATGGGACACACCTGTACCCTACTCAATGAAAAATCCTTTCGCCCTAGAGTTTAAAGGTCGTGAACGCCCACCTGGTGCTGGTCATGCCTGGCTTTATGTTGAACCTGATGGAGATGTGCTCCCTGATCAGGATATCAACCAGGTTCTCGGCAATTTACTGAATGATCCTTGGGAAACTATCTGGGCAACTGCGCAAACAACATTATCCTGAATGCCTCTCTCTCCGCGCGATTGGCATCAACGTTTTGAACTCCAATCTCAGTGGACGCAAGATACTCGCGATCACCTATACTCACGCGCGGGGGTCTTGAAATCGCAGCGTGTGCTCGATGTCGGATGTGGGACAGGTGTCCTGACCAAAGAACTATCCCAATCTTCAATCAATAGTACGATTGGCTTAGATATAAAATCTGAATATATTGACATCGCAGCTTCCTTTGCCCCGACTGCATTCCTATCGCTTGGTGATGCGCATATCATGCCTTTCAAGTCAAGCGTATTTGATTTTTGTCTGTGCCACTATCTTCTAATGTGGGTGGAGAATCCTTTGGCTGTACTCCTTGAAATGAAACGCGTCACCATTCCTGGTGGCGCGGTTCTGGTTTTAGCTGAACCGGACTACGGTGGCCGCATTGATTATCCCCAGAAATTAGCAGTTCTCAATGAATGGCAGACTACTGCTCTTCAAAATCAAGGGGCAAACCCATTTATGGGTAGAAAATTAAAAGCGATATTTCATCAAGCTGGTCTAAATGACATTGAGGTCGGTGTGATCGGAGCCCAATGGAAAAATGCCACCCCTGAACACGAATTAAACTCAGAATGGGAAATAATCCAATCGGATTTAGAGTTCATAAATAACACTTCCGAGGTTGTGAAATCCTCGGAAGAAATTAGAAAGATAGATCTCGCTGCCTGGGCCACGGGAGAAAGAATAATCTATGTACCCACATTTTATGCTTGGGGAAAGGTGATCAAGGATTGACTTGGCTACAAATTATTACTCAATTGGAATCCCAACTTCTATCTGATCCCCAATTACCCTGACAGGATAGGCAGGGATATCTACAACAGCTGGTAGTGCATTTACCTTGCCTGAACGGACATCAAATCTAGCACCATGTCGTGGACAAATTACATCATGACCTTCAAGTTCCCCTTCACCCAAAGGTCCGTCATCATGCGAGCATACATCCCCTATGGCGAAATAATCTCCTGCAATATTGAATACCACCAGCTCTCGATTATCGATTTCAACGAAAAGACGCTCTCCGTCGGGTAAATCACTTACTGCAGCAATGGGGACATACTCAACAGAATTCACTTCAACTTCATTGTAGTTATTCATGCTCATTCAACCAACTCATCGCTGGCCTCAACCAATCCATAAGCGCCGGCTTTTAGTACTTTGAGCGATAATAATGCACATTTCAACCGCACCGGTCCGAGTTCAATACCCAACAAATCTAGAACATCATCCTTTGAAAGGGCTTTTACTTCTTCGATAGATTTCCCCTGAACATATTCAAGCAGTAAATCAGCAGAGGCCAGGGAGATGGCACATCCCCGACCAGAAAATCTTGCATCGACAATCTTCTTCTCACCGTTTATGCGGACATCGATCCGCAGTTCATCTCCACATAAAGGATTCGAGTCTTCAAAAGTGATATCGTGCGGGTCGAGTTCTCCTCGAAAGTGAGGATTCTGGTAGCGATCAATGATTATTTCACGATAGAAATCATCCATATGTTTAATTCTCTTTATAAATACTTTACAATCTGAAGATTCTCTTTACCATGTAAATGGAATCAACCAATTTATCAAGATCCTCAATCGAGTTGTACAAATAATAGCTTGCCCGTGTAGAGGCAGGTATATTGAATTTATCATGCAGCGGCATAGCGCAATGATGCCCTGCGCGCACTGCGATTCCATCTCCATCGAGGATTTGTGCGACATCATGTGCATGGACACCATCTAAATTGAATGCAGTTACCCCGCCTCGATCTTTCGCCTCTGGTCCATAGACCGTAACACCTGGGATTTCAGTCAAGCGTTCAAGCGCGTAATCCACCAAAACCTGCTCTTGGGCAGCTATCGCATCTAACCCAATTTGCTGCAGATAATCAACCGCAGCACCTAAACCAATCGCTTCAGCAATAGCAGGTGTTCCTGCTTCAAATTTATACGGGATTGAACTTGGGATATACGATCGAAGTTGCACTCGCTTGATCATATCCCCTCCACCAAGGAATGGAGGCATCTCTTCTAATAAATCTTTTCTTCCGTAGAGGACTCCCACACCCGTTGGACCGCACATTTTATGTCCTGAGAAAACCAAGAAATCAGCATCTAAAGTTTGGACATCAACCGGAAAATGGGGTACAGATTGGGCGCCATCAATTAAGACGATTGCTCCCGAATCATGAGCCATTTGAGTAATTTCCATTGCTGGGTTGATTGTCCCCAAAACATTGGACATTTGCGTGAAAGCTACCAGCCTGGGATTCAGATCCAATAAACTTCGGTATACATCTAAATCAAGGTAGCCTTGCGGATCTACCGATATGAATTCTAGCTGCAGATTTTTCTCCGCGGCTAATATCTGCCAGGGAACCAGGTTTGAATGGTGCTCCATTTCAGTTAAGATGATGACATCCCCAGGATTAAGATTTGCACGTCCCCAAGTTCGAGAGACGAGGTTGATCGATTCGGTTGTGTTGCGAGTGAAGATTATCTGTCGAGCAGTTGGCGCATTGATAAATTTTGCAACTGTTATTCGCGCCTCTTCGTAGAGAGCTGTGGCCTCCTCAGCCAACACGTGAATTCCACGATGGATATTTGCATTCGTCCGGCGATAATATTCATCCATACTCGTGATTACCTGAACTGGTTTCTGCGTTGTGGCAGTGGAATCCAGATAAACCAATTTAACGCCAGGTCTTACCTCCCGCGCCAAAATCGGGAAATCTGTTTTGATTCTTTCTATATCGAGAACGTCGGTCGGCTTGAGCGATTCCATCAGCTATTTTGACCTGGAGTGTGACTTTTTCTTCTTTCTCTGCAGCAGGCGCACTTTGCTTGAGATTTTCGGGCACCACAAAACATGATCAGGCACCATCCATCCGTCCGTCAAATAGACATTTTCTTCGAACTGGACCGCGATCAATTTCGGATCAACCTGGACAACGGTCCCGGTTAGCCAATCTCGAGTACGGTTTCCTTCCTTATCTTCGTGGTCGCAAAATACTTCGACCTGATCCCCGACATGATAGGTCTCCTTCTGATTTGGAGCACTTGTGAAATATATATCCGACAAATCTGCCTCCTAGATAACTCCTCTGCTCTATTAAGAGAATTGCAATTTCCTGTCCATCGATTAAATTGTCTCTTCCTGTTTAACTATCCACGCCAATTGCATTAATGTTTCACAATCCTGGTATTGAAGTACTTCCCGGCGGTGATACCTGGTTCAACCCATCTTCCGTGTGATCACCTGGTCTAAGCGGTCCCTCACCCCATCAAACGGGATACGCTGCATAATAGGATTAAAAAATCCTTGAACAATCAATCTTCCTGCATCTGGTTGTTTTATTCCCCGACTGCGCAAGTAGAACATTTCATCAGGATCAATCTTTCCCACAGTCGCGCCGTGGGAACAGCGGACATCATCTGCCAAGATCTCCAATCCCGGTATTGAATCTGCTCGCGCTTGTCTGCTCAATATAAGGTTCCGGTTAGCCTGGTAACCATCAGTTTTCTGGGCACCAGGAGCCACATAAATCATACCCTGCCAAACAGAACGACTTTGCTCCTTTAAGGCGCCTTTGAACAATAAGTCGCTCGTCGTGTTGGGTGCGAAATGATTCTGCTGAGTATCATGATCGAGATGCTGGTTTCCGTCTGTGAAATAAAAACCCGACATCCTACCGACGGCTCCTTGACCGATTAAATCCAGATCCGAGAAATCTTTTGTCAGTTTACTGCCAACGGCAGCAAATACCCAATCGAGATTTGCGTCTCTCCCCACCCTGGCACGTTTGTGAGTGAAATTCCATACGTGATCTCCCCAGGATTGCAGTTCCACAAACCGTAAATTTGCTCGAGGATCGACATTAATTTCAATCAAACCGGCATGCATGGTTTGTCCATCTGGTTCATTTGTCGAGGCAGCTTCATGCACATACGTAAGCTCTGCCCCTTCACCTAGCCAGATCAGAATATGGGAAAAATAAGCCAGGTTAAGCCCTGGTCCCCATAAGATGCTGTGCAGGGGTTGTTCAATCCGAACTCCCTTTGGCACATAAACCAACACTCCGGTATCGCCAAAAGCAGCACTCAAGGCAGCAAATTTTCCTTCGTCAGCTTTGATGACTTTACCTATCATTTTCTTTAATATATCTGGGTGCTGACGTTCAGCAGTGGTCAAATCAGTGAAAATAACACCTTGTTCTACAAGTTCTGAATCAAGATTTGCCTCAGTTCCGCCAGGCGTGAGAATAATCTGACCCGCGTGCTGATTGCCAACCAATGGCTTAAGCAGCTCGTTTGGGACATCCGGTAATTTTTTCCGATTGCCATTCACCGGTAGGTGGAATTCACCGGCCCTTAATTTGCGAATATCTGTTCGCCGCCAGGGCTCATCATTGGTTGTCGGCATGGCCAATCTTTGATAAGTCTTCCACGCATCTTCTCGATATTTCCTCATGTAGTCAGATGCACCAACATGTTTGGGAATCATGTCCTCATTGAACATGAATTCTTGAGATTCTCTACCTGTAATCTTGCGGGTTTTGGTAACAACTGTGCGTGCCATATTAATCGTTTTCCCTTAACCTGATCAACCTATCGATCCTTCCATTTGCAACTGGATCAAGCGGTTCATCTCAACTGCATACTCCATCGGAAGCTCCTTCACCAATGGCTCGATAAATCCAGATACAACCATCGAGGTCGCCTCTTCTTCACTCAAACCCCGGCTCATCAGGTAAAAAAGCTGCTCCTCACCAACCTTCGATACTGAGGCTTCATGCCCGATGGTCACATCATCTTCTTCGATTTCAATATAAGGATAAGTGTCGGAGCGTGACTCTTCGTCCAGGAGCAGCGCGTCGCAAACAACATTTGACTTTACATTCCCCGCATCTTTGTAGACTTTGAGCAAGCCTCGGTAGGAAGCGCGACCCTTGCCCTTACTGATTGATTTTGAGGTGATTTTGCTGCTCGTATTCGGTGCGAAGTGCAAAATCTTCCCACCAGTATCCTGGTGCTGGCCTGTGCCAGCAAAAGCCATCGAGAGGATCTCTCCATGGGCGTTATCCCCTAACAAATAGCATGATGGGTACTTCATGGTTAGTTTCGAACCCAAATTTGCATCCACCCATTCCATGGTCGCATTCTCGTGGACTAAAGCCCTCTGTGTCACCAGGTTATACATGTTTGTGGACCAGTTTTGGATGGTTGTATAACGCATCCTGCCACCTTTCTTGACCACAATCTCGATCACACCGCTGTGGAATGAATCTGTGGAGTAAATCGGTGCAGTACAACCTTCAACGTAATGCGCCTGGGCGCCTTCGTCAATAATGATCAGTGTTCGCTCAAATTGACCCAGTTCTGCTGTATTAATTCGGAAGTAAGCCTGCATAGGTAGATCGACTTTTATGCCGGGGGGGATGTAAACAAAAGAGCCACCCGACCAAACTGCGCTGTTCAAAGCTGCAAATTTGTTATCTTCGATGGGTATGATCTTTCCGAAATACTCCTTAAATAATTCAGGATACTCCTTTAGACCATTTTCAATACTGATGAATATCACTCCCTGACTGGCCAGGTGCTCCTTAATATTATGGTAGACCATCTCTGATTCATACTGGGCACCGACTCCTGACAAAAACTTCTGCTCTGCTTCTGGTATCCCCAAACGATCAAAAGTCTCTTTAATCGTATCCGGCACATCATCCCACGATTGACCTTCTTTATCCGTAGGTTTTGCGTAGAAGTATATTTCATCCAAATCCAATTGGCTCAAATCTCCCCCCCATGTTGGCATCGCACGTTTATTGAAATGTTCCAATCCTTTCAGTCGAAAGTCGAGCATCCACTCTGGCTCCCCCTTCATAAAGGAAATTTGTTCAACAATCTCACGGTCAAGCCCCTTCCTCGCTTTGAAAACAAGGTTCTCAGGATCACGAAATCCCCATTTGTAATCACCGACACCCTTTAGGATCTGCGTATCTGAACTCATAAACTACCTCCAAGGTAATTCCGTGTAATCTGACCAATAAATTCCTAAGCTGACACAGGATTGTTCTTCTTACGCAGCCAATCGTATCCCTGTTCCTCAAGTGTAAGGGCTAGTTCTGGTCCACCAGATACTACGATCCTCCCATCAAGCATAATATGGACATAATCCGGTTTAATATAGTTTAGGATCCGTTGATAATGGGTGATGACCAACACACCCAAATCTTCACCACGCAATGCGTTGACCCCATCAGAGACAATCCGTAAGGCATCAATATCGAGTCCGGAATCTGTTTCATCCAAGATCGCGATCTCCGGTTGCAAAGCTGCCATCTGCAAAATCTCAGCTCTTTTCTTCTCTCCGCCTGAAAATCCTTCGTTCAGATACCTTCCGGCGAATGCGTGGTCCATCTTTAGCAAATCCATCTTATCCTTCAGCATGGTGCGGAATTCCGGGATTGGAATACCCTTATCCTCTGGATTATCTGCTTTCCGCCTGGCATTGACTGCGGTCCGCAAAAAATTCGCTACACTGACACCAGGGATAGCAATCGGATATTGAAACGCTAAGAACAAACCCATTCTAGATCGTTCATCGGGTTCGAGATCCAATAAATTTACACCCCTAAAAATAACTTTGCCCTTAATCACTTCATACTTTGGGTGTCCCATGAGGACATATGCCAAGGTAGATTTACCTGTCCCATTAGGTCCCATCAAGGCATGCACCTCGCCTTGATTGACCGTCAGGTCTACACCCTTCAGGATCTCATTTCCATCGATTCCTGCGTGCAGGTTGCTGATAACAATTTCTGACATTTATCGATCACTCCAGCAGTAAAAATTTTTGGACTGATTAATCTCAATGGCTGATCCAATCCAAGCCTCATTGAAAAATTAGCCAACGTGGAATTATAGCAGTTGAGGCGATTTATGTCAATATTTAGGATAATTATCTTATATATTGACAGAATGATTCAGCCCTGTTATACTGCGATTTGGCAATATCTGTACGGTTAGTAGTAGTTACTCTCCCTGTTGATACAAATCGCTATTGAAAATAGCAAGAGCAAGTACTTATGCTAGACAGTAACGCAAAAAGCACACGCCAAAAGGTTTTACAGACACTTTTAAAGAAACATCGCTGCTCAATTGTTGAGCTGGCAGATGCGGTTGAAATTAACCCAATATCTGTCCGCCATCACATCGCAAAACTGCAAGCAGACGGTCTCGTTGTTTCGGATGAAGAACGACATGGCGTTGGACGTCCTCGACAGGTGTTCTACCTTACAGAATCAGGTTTAGAGGAATTCCCCACCAGATACCTGCGTTTGACGATCAGGCTATTGGAGCAGCTCAAACAGACTTTACCTCCAAAGATGGTTGATCAATTATTCTCACAAATGGCAGCTGATTTGGTTGAGGAATATGCGCACATGGCCAATCAACAGGGAATGACTATTGAACAGCGATTGGAGCTGGTCAACGATCTGCTCAAGGATGAAGGTTTCGATCTCGAGTGGGAGAAGAAAGATAACCAGTATTTCATCCGTGAAACCAGCTGCCCCTATCTTCGTGTTGGTCAAAATCATCCGGAAGTATGCATTATTGACCAGACTCTGATATCGACCGTCCTTGACCTCCCCATCGAAAAAGTAAAATGTATTCTGGATGGGGATAATCAATGCACCTATGTTGTTCCAGACAACACAACCATCATCCCTACGGAGGAATTGCCATGACAGAAGAGCACCAGGCTTTGATCTGGCAGGCAGATGTAACCCATCCTAAACTTGCTGAAGAAGCAAAAGAAGCCCTCCGTGAAGTCGTCGATCCCGAGCTCGGGTTAAACATCATTGAATTGGGGATGATTCGCGATGTGACTATGGACAACGAAAAAGCACATATGGTCATGATCTTGACGACTCCATTCTGTCCATATGGTCCCGCACTGCTTGAAATGGCTCGTAAAAAAGTCGAGGATAATCTCAACATGACCACGACTATCGAGGTAGGCATGCAAATGTGGGACCCAGCAATGATGGAGGAAGGCGTAGGAGCTGATTGGGGATTGTTCTGAACTTAATCGAAGATCCATGATTTGGGCTGTTGAAAAACAGCCCTTTTTTATTTCCTGAAACTTATCTTTTTAGATCGCAGCTCAAATGTGTAAGAGAATTCCTTGCCAAAAATAGCAGAGAACATATAAGCATCCCTGCTGAATTAAAAGGGAATAACCTCGACATTTCAGGCTGGCATTAAGTAATCTTCATTATGTAGATAATCCCCTTGTAGATAATCCCCTTCTCAAATCAATTAGGTTGTGTTAAAATGGCCCCTGGCCACGCGAAGATGCGTGGCTGTCTTTCCGCTCCTGGCATACCCACGGTGTGATCCAGGGGCAATCCCGAGGAAAGGAGGCATCCCCCATGCGTTCGTATGAACTTATGTTTATCGTCCATCCTGAATTGGACGAATCAGCATTTAACGATGTTGTGGAAAAAGTTAAAGGCTGGATCACAGATTCGGGTGGCCAAGTCGATAATGTCGACTTGTGGGGAAAGCGCAAGCTTGCTTACCCCATCCAGAAACAAGCGGAAGGGCAATATGTGCTCTTTAACACGCAGCTGGAACCAACATTCTGTTCAGATTTAGAGCATAACTTGGGTCTTCAAGAACCTATTATGCGATTTCTCTTGACAGCAGAGGAAGAGTAAAAGAGTAAGTTTCGTGATCATATGGATTTGAGGTTGAAGAGATGAGTCGAGGACTGAATAAGGTCATGATTATCGGACGGCTTGGTCGCGATCCGGAGATGCGCTATACGCCCTCCGGTCGACCTGTGACTACATTCAACGTTGCTACTACCCGATCTTGGAACAGTTCAGATGGTGAACGGCATACTGAAACCGAGTGGTTTAATGTTGTCACCTGGGGCAGTTTAGCAGAAATTTGCAAGCAATATTTAACCAAAAGTCAACAGGTTTATATTGAAGGTCGACTTCAAACCAGGGTTTGGGAAGATAACACCGGCAATAAACGTACTTCGACAGATATCGTTGCCAATGAGATGATCGTCCTTGAAGATCGCAAAGATAGCCCATCATCTGAGCAAGAACCAGATGAACAAATTGAAGAAGAATTTCCACTCTAGATCACAATCCATATGTTCAGACTTTTTTGTAGATAAGTTCGAATTTGTAAGAGGAGTTTTCGATTATGACAAATCAACGAAGACCACAACAGAGGCGACGATATTATTCCCGTCCACGGGTTTGCCAGTTCTGTACTGATCCCAGCACCAAAATTGATTACAAACAAGCTGAGGCAATGCGTCGTTTTATCACTGATGAGGGGAAAATTAGACCCCGCCGGCAAACCGGAACCTGTGCAAAACATCAGCGCCAGCTCACCAAAGCCATCAAACGCGCTCGACACGTTGCCTTGCTACCATTTACTGGAGAGGTTCTCCGTTAAAATTAAATATCTTTCGTAAACAACAACCAAACATGGGGCATAAGGTTCTTGCCTTATGCCCCTTTGATAAGTTTCACATTCACACCAGCTCTCAAGAAGGTTTATATGGCCAAGGCACCAGAAAAGAAAATCACAACAAAAAAGCATTTAGCCCGCATGGAACGCGAACAAATTCAACAACGGAATATTATTATCGGCGCTTCTGTCGTTTTGGTCGCTGTTTTAAGCTTGATTGCTTATGGGATTATCGAATCACAATTTATCCAACCAAGGCGACCAATCACCGAAGTCGGTGATCAGATCATCACTACTGAGGATTTCCAATCTCAGACTCGCTTCGAGCGCTACCAGTTGGTCCAGCAGTACCTGCAAACATTGCAAAATATACAGCTTTTTGGATCTGATGAAAATACACAGGCATTCTTTCAGCAAACATTAAACCAGATTGAGCTGCAGCTCGAGCCATTGACTCTTGGGCAGGGTGTGCTAAACACAATGATCGAAGACATTTTGATCAGGCAAGAGGCTGCCCGTCGTGGAATTACTGTAACAGAAGAAGAAGTAGAGGAACGGATCCAACAGGAATTTGGCTATTTTCCTGGCGGAACTCCACCAACACAAACTTTAGTTCCCACACTATTACCAACTTCTACCCTATCACCAACGCAGCTTGCCCTGGCTCCCCCAACATCAACAGCGACCACAGCACCAACCAGTACACCAGATTTAACCCCGACTGCAACAAGTGAAACTCCGCCAACAGACCCCCCTATTTCAACCCCGATTGGACCGACACCAACTACGGGTCCATCGCCTACGCCAACTCCCTACACGTACGAAGAATTCCAAAAGAATTATCGTGAAGTGATTGATTCATTCGATAATGAGATCGGGGTTCAGGAAACTCACATTCTCGCGATTATCGCGTCTAACATTTATCGCCAGAAATTATTCGATGCTATCACTGTCGATGTCCCAAATGAGCAAGAACAGGTATGGGCTCGCCACATCCTGGTCGATGATGAAGAAGCGGCTCAAGAAGTCCTTGATCGATTACACAACGGAGAAGATTTCACTTCCATGGCAGCTGAGTATTCGACGGATGAGAGCAATAAAAATCAAGGTGGGGATTTAGGTTGGTTTGCGAGGGGACGAATGGTCCCGGAATTTGAACAGGCTGCTTTCGCTCTAGAGATTGGCGAGGTCAGCGATCCGGTTCAGACCTCATTTGGCTGGCATATCATTTTAAAATTGGGGCATGAAATGCGATCCTTAGCTGCAGCTGAACATGAACAAATGAAACAGCAGGAATTCAATGAATGGCTGCAGGCTGAACGCACAAGGGTCGACCCAGTTATTTCCGACTTCTTCGAAGAACGGATTCCTTCTGAACCAGCCATTCCTCCCGAGCTACTCCAACCTTAACCGCGAGATTAAGGATAAGTTATAAAAATCGGAAGCCCTACTATTGTTAGGCTTCCGATTTTTATCACCAGTAATTTTTCTTCAGACGACTTGTTCGAGCTCGTCAATCTTCAAACTAAGAATCTGGCTGGTAGAATCCCGCCCCATCGTGACACCGTAAATGATATCCGCTACCTGAACTGTTGCCCTATTGTGTGTAATCATGATGAACTGAGTTGACTGGCTGAGTTCGCGTAATAATTCTCGAAATCGTCCGACATTGGCTTCGTCCAGCATCGCGTCCACTTCATCTAGAACACAGAACGGCGTAGGAGATACACGCAACAAAGCAAACACCAGGGCAACGGCGGTCAATGAACGCTCCCCACCCGATAATAATGACAAGCCTTGTTCTCGTCGTCCCGGAAGGCGAGCTTCGATATCAATTCCAGTTTCCGTCAAATCATTCGGATCGGTTAAAACAAGACGTGCTGAGCCACCTCCAAACAGCCTCCCGAATATCTGGTGGAATTCTTCGGCAACTGCCTCGAAAGTGTTGCAGAATTCCCGCTCCATGATCTCATCGAGCTCTTCTATCACACGCTGAACATCTGCAGCTGCCTCCTGCAGATCATTTACCTGTGAGGTTAGGAATTCGTAGCGCTCATCGACTTCCTGGTATTCTTTCTGCGCCTCCGGATTGATTGGTCCAATTCTCCTTAACAACGATCTTTGCCTTTTTAGAGCATCTTCTGTTTCCTTAGATAGTTCAGTGCGAAATGGAAGATCTTCAACAAATCCTTCAAGAGGCAAAGGAGTCGGCCCGGAAACATCTTCTCGATACTCAAACGCGACTAAACCAAAATCAACTTCGATCTGGCGTCTTAGCCCGTCCAATGTCTCTTGCTTTCGAACTTGAGCGATTCTGGCCTGGGTATAATTGTGCTCAGCTTGATTGGATACAACTCGATCCTTTGACTCGAGTGAAAGCAGCTGCGTCATTTTATTTTCAATCGTCTCTAATTTTTGTTCAGCAGGAGTGATTAACTGCCTCGTGGAATCAATTTGCTCAGCAATTTCTACATATTCTGCCTTCAATAATTCAATCTTCTCCGCTAAATGGTTCTGATCTTCTATTAGATTCTTGATATTTACCAAAATAGTTTCAGATTTATTGACTACATCTTCTAAATATTCCACTCTTTCTGCCTGTCGTTTCTGGGATTCTCCCAAGGCCTGATCCATTACTGCGACCTTGGTAGTCCAATGAGCCATATCTGTTTGCAGATTGTCTACCGGTAGATCTTGCAGAGCATCCACCTGTTGATCAATTTTTTGCTGGATAATAGTTTCACGTTGCTCTAACTTTGTTAACCTTTCGATTGTAGATTGAATTTGTTTTTGATCACTCTCAATAGAAGACAAGAGCAGTGAGAATTGCTCTTCCTGCCATGCCATTTCCCTCTTGGCTTGCTCATAACTCAGTAATTCTTGTCTATGTGCGTTTACTAAATCTTCACCCAGATGATGCTGGGCTAAATAATGTTGATCCACTCTCTTTTTTTCATCGTTTAAAGAAGAAATAGTGGATTCAATCTCAGCTACATCCTGTTGAGTAATTTCAAGCTCTTTCTTAACTTTTCTCGACTTATTTTGGATATCCCTCCATTCACGCTGCCTGCTCAAGCTCACAGGTTTAGAACTTGAGCTGGTTTTTATGGGTCCAAAGACATGAAATACCTCACCAGCCAGGGTAACAATTCTTGGTTCAGGGAGTGTATTAGCTATTGGGGCTTTGCGAAGATCTCGAAATATCCTTCTAGCGATTTTGCGGTCTTCGACGATCAGCGTATTCCCCATCAATAAGTCAAGCGCAGGTCTCAACTCATCCGGAGCAGAAACCAATTCACTGGCAAGACCTATAATGCCTTCACCCATGGGATAATCAATGGATGATTCGAACATGAGAAGGTTATCCAGGGGTAAAAGGGCTGCCTTCTCAGAGCTGTGTTCTAGAATTGAGAGTGCATTTTCAATCTCAGATTGATTATCTAAAACAAGAGCATCGATATATTCTCCCAAAACTGCCCCTATGGCAATTTCATATTTCTCTGGGACAGTAAGGCTTGAACCTAAAATTCCATGCTCACCTTTCAGCTGAACCTTATCAACAGCCTCCAGCAAGGTTTTTGCACCAGTCGCATAACCCACATAGGTGTTTTCAGCCTGTTCTAAAACACCAAATTGTGCGGAAATTTTTGAAAACTCGGTCTCAAGTCTCGCAAGCCGCTTCAATAAACCTTCGCGCTGCTTGGTATGCTCAACAATTTTTCCTCCGACATTTAATTTCGCAGATTCGATTTCCTTCAGTGCATTCCCATAAGATTCGAGGTCTTCCTTGCTTTTCTCAACTTTCTCTTCAAATGACTGCGATCTCGCTTTCACCTCTTCGATTGATTTCTCAGTGTTGTTTAACGATTTCTTTAGATTTTCCAAATGTTCCGAACGTTCTGCCTGACGGTATTTTAATTCTGAACGTTGGGTTGCAACTTCAACTAATAATTGTCGATCATCAGCCAGCTTCGACTCGATTTTCCCACGCTCACTCCGACGATGTTCATAGGCAGTCTTGGCGGAAATTCCATACTCCTTTGCTTCATCTAATTCTGCCTGCAATCTCTTTACTTCCTCATCGGTAAATATTTTCCGTTCTTCAAGCCTGCTCTTTTCTTCATCAGACTGGGTCAGATCAACCTGGGCTTGACTCTCCTGCTCCTGAAGATAGCGCCCCCTCTCTTCAGCAACAGCAAGTTCACGACTTGTGTTCTCCCTTTTCGAATGCAGATCTGCTAACTGGAGATTGAAATTGTTCAATAAGTCCCTGATTTCTTGCCTTTGATCTCTTAGCTGGTTGATCTCCTCATCCAATTCTGATTCTCTTTGTCGTGTACTTTCCACCACTCCTGCAAGGTCATTCGCTTGGTTCTGAGCTTGTGACAATTCCTCCTGTGCTCGATGCCAGTGGTAACCATACCATTCCCGAAGTAAGGCACGCAAATCGGAGACTGCATGCTCATACTCCTGAGCTCGACGAGCTTGGCGCTCCAGACTCCTCAGTCGCGGGCGTAATTCCAGCAGAATATCTTCAACTCTCTCCAGATTTCGTTGTGTATCAGCCAGCCGGCGTACTGCTTCTTGTCTGCGCGAGCGATGCAAGCCGATCCCGGCAGCCTCTTCAAATAAGCGCCGTCGATCCTCTGCCCGTAATGCCAAAGCGGCATCTACAAGTCCTTGTCCAATGATGGTATAAGTCCGCTCTGCCAGACCAGATTCAGCCAACAATTCTGATACATCCCTCAACCGGACTCGATGTCCATTGAGCAAATATTCATTAGACCCATCCCGATAAGCCCGACGTGCAATCGCCACCTCAGTGAAGTCTATCGGGAGCCAATTATCACTATTATCCAGGATCACAGTCGCCGTAGCCATCCCGGACCGAGTTCTTCTATCCGAACCCGAGAAAATCATGTCCTCAGTTTTTTTGCCCCTCAACAGGCTATAGGATTGCTCTCCCAATACCCATCGCAAAGCGTCGGTGATATTCGATTTACCAGATCCATTAGGACCAACTATCGCAGTTACCGCCGCCGGGAACTCAAACACCGTGCGATTTGCGAAAGTTTTATATCCTTGTAATTCCAAAGATTTCAACCGAGAAATCATACGCGAATATCCTGTTAATAAATAATCTTGAGCGATTTTAATGCTTGCTCTGCTGCGATCTTGGCAGCTGCTTGCTTGCTATGTCCAATCCCTGTGCCATGAACAGAATTCCCGATGTGCACATCTACGACAAAACTTTTAGCATGATCCGGACCGTAAGAGCTAACAGTCTTATAATACGGTGTACCCATTCCTTGTGATTGAGCCCATTCCTGGAGGGTGCTTTTGGGATCTTTATCTTTATTCCCACGCAAGATGCTCTGAGCTGCCGTTTCAAGCATTGGCTCAATAAATTCTTTTACTGCATCAATTCCCTGATCGATATAGATGGCTCCAATAAGAGCTTCGAATGTCGCACACAACAACGCAGGTCGTTCGTGACCGCCTCCTTGGCGCTCACCTTGCCCAAGCAGCATTGCCTCCCCAAGGTCTATTGAAATTGCAAATTGGGCTAAATTTTCGGTCCTCACGAGCGCTGATCGCAACCTTGTAAGATTTCCTTCAGGCATCTCTGGAAACCGGTTGTATAACCAGGCTCCCACCAGGAAATCCAGCACAGCATCACCTAAAAACTCTAACCTTTCATTATCTTCCAGAGATTCTGGGTGCTCGTTCAGGTATGAACGATGAGTAAGCGCTCGTGAAAGAAGCAGCGGATCTGCAAACTCTATTCCCAGTTTTTGAGCATAATTGTGAGGGTTTAATTGCCTCAATTCACCCTGATTCTGTTCCACTTGTGAATTCTCCCCGGAACTCAGGGAACGGTAGCCACCCCACCTGGATCGGGTAGCTTGCGGTCCATCAGTTCCGTTATGATCGTCTGATTTTTCTCTAATAATCGATCAACTGTATTCTTTTACCACCAAAACCGCATTATGTCCACCAAATCCGAAGGCATTACTTACTGTGGTCGTGATATCTTTTCCCCGGGCTGCATTAGGAATAAAATCCAGATCGCACTCAGGATCAGGAGTTTCGTAATTTATGGTCGGCGGTAGGATATTTTCGCGTATTGCCTGGACACAGAAAATTGCTTCTAATGCCCCTGTTGTCCCCATCATATGGCCTGTCATCGACTTGGTTGAGGAAATGGGTATTTCATAAGCCAGATCACCAAATGCTTTTTTTATCGCACGGGTCTCTGACAGGTCATTTAACTTAGTCGCCGTTCCATGGGCACTGATATATCCGATATCCTCCGGGTTTGCTTCCGCTGCCTCTAGGGCAGCTTGAATGGCTTTTGATCCTCCGATTCCATCCTCGGAAGGCGCAGTAATGTGGAATGCATCCGCAGTGCCTCCATATCCAGCCATTTCAGCCAGAATGCCAGCACCGCGATCGACTGCGCGACTCTCTCGCTCCAGTACTAAAATCGCTGCTCCTTCCCCCATCACCAAGCCATCTCGATTCAGATCAAAGGGCTGAGGTGTGTCTCGATCATCTCCATCTCGCCGTGATAATGCCCGCAGTCTATCAAAGGCGGCAAGTCCTACCTCTGTGACAGCAGCTTCACTCGCTCCTGCTATAGCAACATCAATTATCCCCGCTCTGATTAACGACCAGGCTATGCCCACCCCATCCGCGCCTGATGCACATGCAGAAGCAACAGAGAAGCACGGTCCTCGAAAACCATTATCGATAGCTATCAATCCCGCAGCGCCGTTCGACATCAACATTGGGATCACAAATGGGCTGATTCGCTTTGGTCCTTTATCCATCAGAACACGCATATTATCTGCGATGGCTTGTAACCCTCCTATCGCTGAAGAAACAATAACACCTACCCTCCCCGATTCTTCTTCGCTCACTTCTAATCCAGCTTGCTGGATAGCTTCTTGTGAGGCTGCCGAGGCAAATTGCTGGAAACGATCCCTGCGTCGAGCTTCTCTAGCATCCATATATTTTTCTGGGTCAAAATCTTTTACCTCGCAGGCATGCTTAACCAGATATTCTTCCGCATCGAATAATGTGATCGGTCCAACTCCGCTGACTCCGTTGATCGCATTCCGCCAGGTCTCGGCAACAGTTAATCCAATTGGATTGATTGTCCCCATCCCAGTGATCACAACTTTGTCAGGCATAATTCCTCCGCGGCAGGATTCTTACAGATAGAAAAAGTAATAATATTTCCCCAGACAGTTTAAGAAGATGTATATTTTAACCCCGATCCAGTAAGAATGACGACAATCGGATCTCTCAAATCATCCAACCTTTCTAACAGTGCCGGCCAAACAACTGCTGAGGTTGGCTCGACATAGAAACCACGGCCGGCTAATTCATCTCTTGCTGGAATGATGTCTTTCTCTGCAGCAGCTGCCAAATAACCTTGGCTGGTGTTAACAACACCTAGCACTTGTTCTCCACGGAGAGGATAGCGAATGCGAATTCCTTCAGCTACTGTCTCACCCTCTTCAACTTGATCCAAGCTATCTGGTCCTAAGGCCGCGATTGTCCAGAGTGGTGCAAATACTCTAATTTGCACACCCACCATTTGAGGCATGTGGTTGATTAACCCAGCATTCATTCGCGACTCCAACCCGCGCGCCATCCCCAACAAAAAGCTGCCCTGACCAACCGGAGTAATTATGGCACCTGGAGCGCCTCCTAATTGTTCG
>DAOVCZ010000012.1 GCA_030669775.1 Chloroflexota bacterium
TGTCGCAATCGAGAATGCACGCTTGTTCGAGTCAGTCAGGCAGACACTCTCTGAAGTGACCGAACTGAAGAACTTGATGGATGATGTCTTCGCTTCCATCATCAGCGGTGTGGTCACCACAGATCTTGAGCAAACAATTACTCTGACAAACAGTGTGGCTGAAAACATCTTGGGGGATACACGTGCCAACTTGCTGGGAAAAAAAGTGAGCCAGATTCCCCTCTTCGATCGAATTAACATCTCACAATATCTGACTAAAGTTCGCCAGTTCAACCATCAAATAAAAGGGTTACAATTCGATCTTCAAACTCCACAACGCGGTTCACTTAATTTGAGATTCAATCTATCTCCACTAAAAGACGCTAAAGGAACCATCTTCGGCGCGGCCATTGTGATGGAAGATGTGACTGAGACTCGCCGACTGGAAGCCCAACGGCGTTTATTTGAGCGCATGGTCTCTCCGGTCGTGATCGCTCAACTGAACCCGGATGAACTAGATCTCGGTGGCACCCGCACTTTTATCACCACCCTCTTCGCCGACATTCGCGGCTATACAAGCCTCAGCGAACGTTGTGATCCCGAAACTCTGGTCTCGGTTCTGAATCGTTATCTGGGTGCAGCGACTGAAGCCATTTTATTAGAAGAGGGCACGATAGATAAGTTCATGGGTGATGCAATAATGGCTTTCTTCAATGCGCCCATCCCCCAACCCGATCACACCTTGCGAGCCGTTCGGGCAGCCCTTCAGATGCGCAGCGCCATTTACGCTATGCAAGGCGATTTACCTCCCGAATTAAGGCTTGAATTAGGGATTGGCATCCACTCAGGCGAAGCTGTATTAGGTTTGGTGGGAACTCAAAAACGCTTGGAATATACGGCGATCGGCGACAGTGTAAACACTGCAAAACGGTTGCAGGAAAATGCAGCTCCGGGTCAAATCCTCATTAGTGCTCAATCTTGCGAAGAGATCAACGATGCCATTCTAGCTCATCCGATCAATCCATTGAATGTTAAGGGGAAAAAGCAATCGATCCAAGTTTATGAACTGACAGGATTAATTGCAAACAATTCTGCGTAGACGGCGTAAAATTCACATAAACTTACAATTCCAATAGCTGAATCTGGGTTGTTGTGATGTATAAACATAGCAACTTTATTACTGGTTTATAACCAGAGATTATTGGAATTGGTGAATAATGATTCGACATCTTATACATAACTTTATATCAACCAGCCGCTCCACATTGCTTTTTTTCCTTATCATATGCTTGTCATTCCCCTTCTCATTCCTTCCATTTGAAAGCCACTCACAAAGTTTCCAAGAGGATCCTTCATTTTTTTCCACGCAAAAATTATTACCAGTAACTGGTGGTGAATTTGCCAGCCTGATCAGTGTAATCCACCTGCCACCCCCTGCCACCGATTTATGGACTTCGCGTGGTCAACTACCCTCACTGAATAAATTCGTCGCCCGTGTTGAAAATGGTCAAAACAATACTGTTCGCGGTGTCTATATCCCTGGATTTTTTGCCCTGCCGGTGGTTCAGCAGCCAGGCGGCAATACCGGCTTTGTTTCAGGAAAACCTGAGACGGTAACCCAATTTCAACTGGCTGCTCGTTATAATGTGCTTGGTTTCCTCGCACACAATTACCTATCTGGGAAGGAATTTTTCCGTCTGATAGAAGGACTACAGGTAGTGGTCGTCAAGGGAGACGGCTCCTTCGACCGCTATCGAATCTCAGCCATAGATGAATACCAGAAAGTGACTCCGGGAAGCAATTGGAGCCATTATATTGATTTAGAAACCGGAGAAAGGCTGACCACCTACCAGGTGTTTGGCCAGTACTATCAAGGCGCCAATCACCTGACCTTCCAGACCTGCCTGGCGAGAGATGGTATCGAGACCTGGGGCCTGAGATTTATCGTTGCAGAGCCCATAGTATAAGCGACAATTTATCCAGCTAATATCCTTTCCAGGTATGGATGAGCAAACAGCGCTGGCGTCCCCCCTGTATGCCAGAAAAGTACATTTTGGTCTGCAGTGAAAAACCCACTGCGGATCAAATCAATTAACCCAGCCGCAGCCCGACCAGTGTAGACAGGATCAAGAAGCAAGCCTTCTTGTTGAGCAAAAAGGTTCAACGCTTCAGCTTCTGGCTCTCCCATCACACCATACCCAGCGCCCAGATAATTATCATTGACCAGGATTTCATCGGGCAAGAATTTACTGCTCTCACCAAGGGTCCGAGCAGTTTCTCCTGCCAACATTGCGACACTTTCTTGCAAGTCCGGGGCAGGTTTGTCAACACTGATCCCAAGTATCCGTCCCTGGTAGCCAAACATCTGGCCCCCAACAACCAATCCAGCCTGGGTGCCTCCTGATGATGAGGGGAATACTATCCAATCCAGATCAGCTTTTTGATCGAGCATTTCTTGCATGGCGAAGGCGTATGCCGCTGCGCCTTTCTCGTTTGAACCACCATATGGAATCAAATAAGGTTTTTTTCCATCTTCAAGCGCAGACTCGAAGGTCTGTTCCAAGATCTGCTCCCGCCCAGATCCACCTGCCCAGACAATCTCCGCGCCAAGGAATTGATCCAAGAAGTAATTTCCGGAAGGGTTGGCCGGTTTTTCGCCCGCCAACACCAAGATACAGGCAAAACCAAAACGGTTAGCTGCTGCTGCTGTCTGCCGGCAATGGTTTGACTGAACTGCACCTGCTGTGATCAAGGTCTCAGCGCCACCAGCTTGTGCATCGGCAATTAGAAATTCTAGTTTACGGGTTTTATTCCCTCCAAAGGCCAATCCTGTCTGGTCATCGCGTTTCACCCATATCTGCGGTCCCTTCAACTCTGCCGATAATCTCGGCAGGGCTTCGATCGGTGTAGGAAGATGTGCAAAATGCAATCTTGGTAGCATAATCTCTTCTCCTATCCTGGCTTTACCCAGCCTGGATAGATCCTTGAGTTTGTTCCACCGCGCGCCGCCGCATCTGGGCCAGCAAGCGCGGCATCATCTGTGTATAAAAGCGGTAAAACAGGTTGTTGAGCGGCAGATCCCAGGCACCAATATAACGCACCACCTCCCCTCCCAAGCCTTCCTTGAAGCGATAAACACCCCATAATTCGTCGCTCTCCACAAATTCATCTGGCGCTCCCCAAAGATCATACTCTACACACCCGACATCCTTCGCCCTTAAGATCGCTTCCCATTGCAAGAGATAATTGGGCATCTTTTTTCGGTGTGCCTCACGTGACATACCGAACATATACCAGGCACGTCCAGCAAAACGGAAGATCACCACAGCCGCCACGGGTTCTCCATCAACTTCCGCAATCAGCGGCTCGGCCATCTGCGCTTCCATAAACTTATGCCATAGAGTAAGGTAGTAATTTTCGTTACGGATCGTAAATCCATCTCGTAATGAAGTCTCAGCGTACATCCGGTAAAGCAGCTTGAGATCACTTGAGATCCCCGGTCGCACAGTAACACCCCTGCGGGTCGCCAAGCGGACGTTGTACCGGGTTTTCTGCTTCATCCTGGCCAGCAGCTCCTCTGGAGAAGGTCTTAAATCGATCGACATTGTGTTCTTAAATTGGACCTGCTCTGTGGATGTTATCCATCCCGCAGCCGCTAATTCAGTCACCAACGTATCAGTTTGTGGATTATCTGATTGCCGCTCTATTCCCGGTGCTCCCCGTCCATACTCAACCTCTGGATCGATCTTAATGAAGATCGCCTTGTGCTGCTTCCCCAATGATCGCAAGTCAGCAAGAACTTTAGCCCTCAATCGTGGATCATGCCAATCTTGTAAGAGTGGTCCTCGCGGGATATACATTACCCGCAGCGGGATTTTTACACCGCTCACGGAGACTGTACGGGCCAAGATCTGGGCAGCTGCTTCAACCTTGCCATCCGCATCATACCAAACCCTCTGGATAGGATCCCAGCCATTAGCCTTTTTAGAATCGCCCCACTCCCAGGTTTGCAACACATGCCTACCAGGTAAAGTGGATATCAAATCATTCCAATTCTCTCGATTGATTTCAGGCATTTCAATACTCAGTCACTTGCCGGTGTCCTAAAATTCACTCCCCCCTCTATTCACCCAGCGTAAATACAAATTGTAAAGCATTGAGTGGTAAACCCGGTCCCAGGCTCCAGCTGAGCGGTGGACGGTCCCACCAAAACCACGTTTGAAACGATAGATTCCCCACAGGCCGTCTGAACGATGGCTAAATTCGGCTTCCAGGATCTCTTGATCATGATCGGGAATGCCCCATAGATCATACTGTGTACAACCCGCAGATCGAGCCCATTTCATGGCCTCCCATTGCAGCAGATATGTTGGCATGCGTTCCCGATAAAGAGAAGCGGAGGCACCATACAAATACCATGACCTTTTACCCGCAGCGAATACCATCAGTGCGGCGAGCGGTTCACTGTCAAATTCTGCCAGCAGTAGTTCACAAGCACCGATTGGTTTGAAGAGGTTGTAAGCTCTTTGATAGTATTCCAAATTGTGTATCCCAAATTGGTCGCGTTCACCCGTGGCTTTCATTAAGTGGAAAAAAATGTCAATGTCTGAGCTTGACCGGACAGACACCCCCTTTTTCGCCGCTAAACGAATATTGTAGCGAGTCTTCTGTTTCATGCGAGCCAAAATTTCTTCTTCACTACCACGCAAATCCACGACAATAGTATGTTGAGGTTGGATTGCTTGAGGGCTGATGCGGAACTCTTCTGGCAGATTCCCCTCCACATCACTTGGGTTAATAACCCAATCATCAGGTTCCACTTTCAGAAACACAGCCTGTCTCCTGCGACACAGCTGATCGACCTCAATCCAGAATGCATGCCCTGCATATGCCTGATCCGAGCCATCTGCACCACCGTGATGCAAGGGACCTTTAGGAATATAAGCAAATGTCTGACCAAGAGGAAGACGGCGAAACAAAACCTGGGTACCCCAACTCCGATCCCCACTGACAACCGCTAATCTCACCGGTTCCCAACCGAATTCAGACTTTAACTCACCCCACGCCCCGGTTTGTAATAGATGCGCGTCAGGGCAGTTCGAAAGAAATTCATTCCATTCAGCTAACGACAAGATAGACATAACATTAGGTAGGTGTTATGGATCAGCCATCTGGGGATTTCTTGCGGGAAGGATCGTGGGTATCCTCACGAGAGCTATTAAACAACAGCTGTTAAATCCGGTGGTGGGATACTTCTGACTGCCGCACCGGGGATGGTTTCATCCAGCACCCTGATAATAGCATCTACTTCACCTTCATCCGCCAGGAAAGCCAGCTCATTGACAGTTTGTCTCAGCAGTTGACCACTCAATAGGTCTTCATCGACGAGTTGAACGATATCACCATGAGAAGTAGGCTCAAATTGCGCCCATTGATCCCAAAGCTCTTCGCTTAATTTTTCTCCCGGTCGGATCCCGGTGAAGACGATTTCGATATCTTTTTCGGGTTCTAATCCTGAAAGACGAATCAGATCATCTGCCAGCTGCATAATCTTAACCTGTTCTCCCATGCGCAACACAAAGACCTCCCCTCCGTGCCCCATAGCAGCTGCTTGCAGCACAAGATGGACTGCTTCGGGAATGGTCATGAAGTAGCGTTCCATATCTGGATGGGTGATTGTGACCGGACCACCGTTGGCGATCTGGCTTTTAAATAGCGGAATCACACTCCCCCGACTGCCCAACACATTGCCAAAACGGACTGCCGAGTACGGTCTCCCTGAACGGTGCGCGGCATCCAAAACCAACATCTCCGCCATACGTTTAGTGGCACCCATCACGCTCGATGGACGGATAGCTTTATCGGTTGAGATCATCACCAGGCGATCAACTTCAGAATTCAAGGCAGCTTCAACAACGTTGCGCGTCCCAATCACGTTATTGGTGATCGCTTCTTCGACATTGATCTCCATCAGGGGAACATGTTTGTGAGCTGCTGCATGGAATACCAATTGCGGGTGGAAGTGGTCAACAACATTGGACAACCGGTCGAGATTGCGAATATCAGCCACCACCGGGTGGAGGGGTAAGGAGGGAAAGTTCCCCTCCAGCTCGATCAGCGCTTCGAAGATCGTATTTTCACCATGCCCTAAGAGGATCAGCGACTCTGGTCCCCAGCGAGAGATCTGCCGGCAAAGTTCGCGACCGATGGAGCCACCCGCTCCGGTAATTAACACTCGCTTACCACTCAGATTCGAGCCGATTAAGGTGGTATCGATTTGGACCGGTGCCCGCCGTAACAGGTCTGTAATATCCACTTCTCGCAAGCGTCCCACATTGATTTTTCCCCCGATCAACTCATAAATCCCGGGCATCGTCCGGAAGGGGACATCTTTTTCCCGGCAAATATCGATCACCTGACGCACCACAGCACCTGGAGCACTGGGAATTGCGATGATCACTTCCTGAATGAACCAGATGTCGAGCACGCGGCCTAAATCCTCCAGAGTTCCCTCGACCGGAACGTCATGGATGCGCTGTTTTTGTTTGCTCGCATCATCATCGACGAAACATACCGGGGAAAGGTTGAGCTGTGGATTCTTCTGCATCTCGCGCACAACCAATGCCCCCGCATCCCCGGCACCTACAATCAGTATTCGTTTGGACCGCCCTTCGATTCCGACTCCCCCAGAGCGACTCTCAGCTAACAAGCGCATGGTGAAGCGTAAACCACCCACAGCCAGCAAGGAAAGGAGCCAATCGATAGCCAGTACCATGCGCGGGAATCCTTGGTAATACTGCAGAAAAGTTAACAAAACTATAATCAAAGCCACAATCGTTGAAGCGATAGAGACAGCAGCTGTGATGATTTTCAGCTCCCGGGTGCTGGCATAAGCCCAAACCCGGCTGTAAAGTCCAAAGGAGTAATAGACCAACGGTTTGACCAGCAGGGCAACTACAATCATGGTAACCGCCTGCGGCAGATAGTAGACAAACAAGGGACCCAATTCGAGCCTCAATGCAAAGCTGCCGAAGACGCTGGCCACAATTAAAATCAGATCGCCGATAAAAAGCAGTCGATTCGGGAAACGGAAAACAGCTCTCATTGTCCACGCAATCCTAGCACGGTTGAAGGCGTGCGGAGCAAGATCACAAAATCCGTCAGCACGCTGCGGTGCTTGATGTAATACAGGTCGAATTCAAGTTTGACTACAGTTTCATCTATTGTGGAAGCATAACCAAAATTGACCTGCGCCCAACCGGTTATGCCGGGTTTGACCAGCAGGCGCGCCCGGTAGAAGGGTACATGCTGCTGGAATAACTCAACCAGTTCGGGTCGTTCTGCACGCGGGCCTACCAGGCTCATCTCACCTCGCAAGACATTGAGGAATTGGGGTAATTCATCCAGATGAGTCCTGCGGAGGACCTTCCCAAAGCGGGTTGCGCGCTCATCGTCTTCCGTAGCCCATTGAGGTATCCCATCCGGCTCAGCATCCTGGTGCATGGTACGAAATTTCAGGATGCGGTATCCCTGCGCTCCGCGACCAGCGCGAGTTTGGCCGTAGAATACTGGCCGCCCGCTGTCTAACAGAATTCCGATGCTGATGAATGGCAGCATGATCAGCATAAACACAACACCGATCAATCCACCGATAATATCCAGAATTCTTTTGCCCAGCTCATAGAATTCACTCGCCCTGCTCTGGTCGACAAACGACCGCAAAATCCAATCCGTCTCCAATAATCGGATCGGTACGCGACCCAATAGTTCTTCATAAACTACTGGCATTCGAGAGATCTCAATCCCACCTTCCTGAGCGTCAAGCAACTTCTGAAAAGTGCTACCCTGCATCTCACCCGATATAGCAACAATGATATCAGAGACATTCTCGCCTTCCACGATCTCTAAAAGCATATCACTGCCCCCCAAAACAGGTCGATCTACAATTTCTGTGCCAATTTTTTGCGGGTCGTCATCGATAATTCCCACCAGAAAAAAAGGTGGTGGCCATAAATCATCGATCACCTGTAACAAAGTCTCTCCGGCTTTACCGCCGCCAACCAACAATACACGGCTCATGAATGCGGGTGCTGTAAAGATGCGAATATACAGGAATCGCCAGATCAAGGTAAACACTGGAGCAACGATGAAGAACCCGGCGACACCTCGCCGGGGAAGGAGAGAACTCGGTGGGTCCGTGAAATAAAAGAAAAGCAGAAGATAAAATCCCAGCCCGATCAAAGTCGCCATTGCCACACCCCGGACTGTATCTCCCCAATTCCCTGCCCGGTGAATATCATATAACTCAACCAAAAGAACGACCCAAAAGAACGGCAGAAGATAATACCACGCTGGGGGTCGTTCTAGCAAGAATTCAACAGAGAAGTCAAGAAATATCTCCCCGAGAGCCCAAAAATAGAGCGCAACAAATAAAGCGATCACAGCCATGAGAAAATCGCCCAAAATGAGCAATGTCCGCCGTTCGCGGGTATGAAGACGCCATCGTTTTGATTTATGTACCCGGTTTGGACCACTCATGCTAATTACTAATCATACTCCAAATAAAAGCGGTTCCCCAGGAAAAGTGCATCGTTGCGATCGCCAGTGGAACCCCCCAGATTAACGCGAGATCTCGCTGTTTAATAGCCAGCTGTAATCCCGCTAAAAATAATGCTAACAAATAAATAATAATTTCGAATACCAACAGCCAGCGCGCCCACCAGAACCAGATCCCCAGAATTGCTAAAAACGGGAATGATATCACGAATACCCCGGCTAACTGCCGCCAACGAAAAGCGCTTGGAAAACGTTTCAGCATGCGCATTTTCCAATAACCATAGCGCCAGTATTGCCGAGCCAAGCTACGGATATCGCTTCGAGCGATGTATTTCGATTTGATCGCCGGGTCAAACCATATCCGTCCACCCGATTGGCGAATACGTGTGTTAAATTCATAGTCCTCATTGGTCAATAAACTCTCATCGTAATTCCCAACCCTGCCGATCAAAGACCGTCGATATGCACCAAAGGGAACTGTATCGACTTCCTGAGCACGACCACCAACCCGATAACGGGCATCGCCAACTCCCAGTGGGTGTGCGGCCGCACTGGCAATCGAGCGTGCTTGCCAAGTGTCACCGCCGGGCTGAATCTCCCACAAACCGCCAACATTGTCACCCAGCTCAGCCTCGATCGCTGCTACACAGCGCTGGACGTAGTCCTCAGCAGGCATGGAATGCGCATCCAGGCGGACAATGATATCACCCTCAGCCGCGGCCAATGCCTGGTTCAGACCAGCAGGAATTATGCGTTGGGGATTATCAACAACCCTCACTGTCAAATCAGGATGAGCCTGCTGGAACAAATGGATCTCCTGGCGGGTGTTATCGGTTGAAAGCCCATCCGCGATAATGACTTCCATTTTCTGCATGGGAAAAGTTTGCTGATAAATGGAAGCCAAGAGCAGACAAATAGTCTTCTGCTCATTGTAACATGGCACAATGATCGAGACAGTTTGGGTATTATTAATGCTTCACCTTCACCTATGCGCAACGATTTGGAGCCTTACTTTCCAACAAAAAGACTCATTCCGACATCACCGATTCTACCCCATACAAAAAGGTAGGGAGGATTTGCTCATTCCAGAGATTGAAACCTGGGCCATGGTGATCTTCTTTGCTACTTCCTGAATGAAAAAGCCTCACTCAAATTGGAGAAATTGGAGAACATCCTCCAAGGCAGCCTTGAAGATCTCGTCCATTATTGATCGATCAACTTGATATGCTCCACCGAACACGCCGTCACCATAGGTTTGTTTAGCTTGCTTGGCTCCCAACAATCCAGCCACTTTGGGAGGTGTTTTTTCGCCATCAGGGAGCTCGCAGACCTGGGTAAACGGAAATGCCTCCAGCCAATTTGCGTGAGCTGGTTTCAAGTCATGACTCTCGGCTAATAATGTCACGCTGTGTGATTGCCACCAGGCATACCAAGCGAATTGCATGTCAGGTAACTCATTTGCCAGCTCATAGAGGCGCCCCCGCACACCATCATTCCCTCCATGACCATTAAGCACCAGGATGCGTCGAAATCCCTGCCCATAGGCTGACCTTACCAGGTCTTCAACCAGATCGAGCAATGTCGACAGGCGCAGGCTGAGAGTACCAGGATACGCCAAGAAATATGGCGAGGCGCCAAAGTTTATTGGCGGTGCAACCAAGACCCCCGTTTGCTGACTGGCAGCATCGCCTAGAGCCTGGGGGATCAAAGCGTCTGTGGTCAGACTTAAATAACCATGTTGTTCACAAGCTCCCAAGACCAGCATCAAGCGGTCGTCAACTTCAAGATACTTCTCGATATCGAACCAGTTCAGTTCCTCAAACCGCATAAAGCATCCTCCTGATCAGTGTGTTTTGGATAGCTGTCCAGCATATTTCAAAGCCCGTATTGCTTCCAGTGTAGAGTGAACATCCTGTTCGGGTCCGTCTCCACTAACCCAATGCCCATCACTCTGCTGGCTTTTCGCAAGATGTTCCGCAGCGAGAACAACGAATGGATCATGAGCTGGAAATCCAGCTGTCTCAAATGCGACCAGCAACCATGCCAGGTTGCTGGAGGGTAATCCTGGAATTTCAGCCAACAACCAGGAGGATACTCTCTTGACAGGATCTTTCCAACCCAGGCGATACCAGAGGCTTATAGCCAGCCAGTGTGTATGGGGAAAAGATTGAAATTTTCCATGTTCATCTATGTTTGACTGCAGATAGGTAGCTGTTTTGTCTGCAGCTGTCTTGACCTCAGCCAAGATAGCTACCCAAAATCCACAGTTAGCCGATAGATATAAACGGGAATCTATCTCGCCCGATTGTACCCATGGTGGGGCATTCGAGGCAAAATGTTTATCCTCCTCCCAGCTACCATCCGTTCGCTGGCGTTCGATGAGAAATGCAATCGCCTTTTGAATGGCATCTTCCGATGCCAGTATCCCAAGCTGATCAGCTTGAGCTAAACGGTAACAGGTCGCATCCAATGAGCTGTAGTTTTTTGCCCAAAATGGTGACCAGCCTCCATCCCTCTGTTGACCAGCGAATAAGTCATTCTTTATCTCCTGGGGTGCGGGTTTACCGTTTATTGTATTATTCAACCTGGCGATATCAACCTGGTTACCTTTGTTACGCACATACGAGACTGCTGACCTAAAATTCACCATACAACCCATTCTTTCTATTCTTTGGAACCATCCTCTTATTGGCAAAGGTACGCACCCGCTAATTATCGAGAAAGGTCTGCTCAAATTTCCAGGTTCCTGCTGACTCTTCCCAGATAAAACGATTGGTAAAAGGGCCAGTTTCGTAGGTGAATTGGAAAGGTATTTCATTGTCCTGCTGTTGACCCAATCCAACTGTACAACTCAATCCCACTGCAGTCGTATCGAGCAAATGCATCACGAAAAGGTCATTCTCCTGGTTATACCCAATGTAGTAAACTGCTTCATATGGAGGCTGGTCATCTTGAGACGGCAAATTCGACTGGAAATATAGTTCAATGTACGTCCCACCCAAGGTCCATCTCCCCACCACCGAGTGCTGCAACGGGGTTTCCCCCATTTGTCCGCTCAAATCCCACCGGCCGATTAAATTATTGAGCAGTTCCTTCGCAGGTCCCATATCCACCTCCACGATTATGCATGGCTAATCAAAAACAAGGTCAATAGATCCTCAGGTTGATCGACCAGGAAATCCGGATTTTCCGTGATCAACCTCTCCTTGCTCTGGTGTCCCCAACCGATTGCAATACTTTTAATCCCGGCTTCGCGCGCCGCCCGGATATCGCTGACCGCATCTCCGATCATATAGACTTCACCATTTGACCCGCCATTCAGCGATATAACCTTGAGGATTTTTTCCACACGGCTGCCATAGTCCTCGGCACCGAGAATGGTCTGAAATTTATCTGTCAGTCCATAAGTATCTAAAAATTTTTCCACTACCTTGCAGCTATTTCCAGTGATCACTACCAGGATTGCTAATTGGGATAATTCTCTGATCACTGATTCTATGCCTGGGGTAATCGCCAAGGGTTCTTCGCGGCTAGTAAACAGCTCGAAGCTGCGAGTGACGAAGGTTTCTATCTTTTCCTCTGGGATCCCTAACTGGCGTCCATATTCTGATAATTCCATCTTATCCAGAATTTCAAGGTCCTTTTGAGTTGGAGTGCAAGGATAACCCAATTCCAGGCAGACCTGCCCGGCATAGCTCAGCATGGGTGCAAGAGAATCAGCCAGGACGCCATCAAAATCGAAGATCAAGATCCTGTCCATACCCCCAATTCTAATGTATTCATCTTCGAAATAGAAGTCATTTGAGAAATAAATACTTGCAGGTCCAGGATTTAGCTATCCGCCCAGCCTGTCATACCTTCAAGCATCCCACTAATTTGAGAACGACCAGCGTATTTGCAGTTAAGAAACTCAAATTACACCACGATATTGACCAGCTTCCCCGGAACCAGGATAACTTTGCGGGGTGGTTTGTCCTGCAGATACTTCCCTACGGCTTCTGAGCTCAGAGCGATCTCTTTGGCTTTCTCTTCGCTGATATCTGCCGGCACCGAAATTCGATCGCGTACCTTCCCATTGACCTGCACGACCAGCGTGATCTGCTCTTCAGCAGCGGCGGCTTCATCCACTTCGGGCCACGACTGAGTGTGAATAGAATACGGCTTCCCGAGATATGCCCACAGTTCTTCGGCCACGTGCGGGGCAACCGGGGCTAACATGCGTAAGTAGATATCCTGAGCTTCATCCCAGGATTCTGATCCAGAGGCACCATTTTCACGGGCCTTATACATCTCGTTAAGTAACTCCATCATTGCTGAGATGATCGTGTTGAACTCAAAGGTTTCGAAGTCGTGGGTTACCTGGCGTAGCGTCTGGTGCACCTTGCGACGTAAGGCGCGAGTGGTTTCCGGATTGGGTTTCCCGTGTTGAGCAGGCGCAGTAAACAGAGTCCAGATACGGCGTATCCAGCGCACAGATCCCTCTATGCCGCTGCTGTTCCATGGACCACCCAAATCCCAGCGGGCAAAGAACATCAGATAAGCGCGCACTGTGTCTGCGCCATAACGGGCCACCAGCTCGTCCGGGGCGATCACATTACCGCGGCTCTTGGACATCTTCTCTGAGTCCTCGCCCAGGATGATACCCTGGTTGCGCAGCTGCACCATCGGTTCAGAACCCTGCATGATGCCCATGTCCCGTCCAACTTTGTGGAAGAAACGCGTATAGATCAAGTGCATGGTGGCATGCTCGATGCCGCCCGTGTAGGTGTCCACTGGCATCCAGTAATCGTACTCAGCAGTATCAAACATCCCCTGATCGTAATCCGGGCTCAAATAGCGCAGGTGGTACCAGGAAGAGCACATAAAGGTATCCATGGTGTCTGTCTCACGCTCAGCTGGACCCTCACACACCGGACAGGTGGTATGTTTCCAGGTAGGGTGCAGCTTCAATGGGCTCTCACCTGTTGGCAGCCACTCGACATCATCCGGCAGCAAAACCGGCAGCTGCTCGTCAGGAACAGGCACTGCGCCATGCTCCGGACAGTAGACAATTGGAATGGGAGTACCCCAATACCGCTGGCGGGAGATCAACCAATCTCGCAACCTGTAATTGATGGCCGCTTTGCCAACTCCCCTCTCTTCCAGCCATTCATTCACCTGCTGCACAGCAACATCGCCAGGCGTGCCATTGAACTCTCCAGAATGGATCATCGTGCCATATTCTTGATGGTAAAGTGCATCATGGTAAAAATCACAATCCCAGAGCATCTCCATAATTGTGCGGAATATTCTCACGTCAGGTTCCAAATCCTTACAACGCGCCAGGATGCGTGTTTCACTTTTTTGTGAATCCCATTTCATCACCCCATCGTTGAAGATGAAAACCCATTCAGTGCCCACAACCTCAGTCCATACATCCGCTAACTGATGCTTTCCAGCCAATTCAATATATCGCTCTACATTATCTAATGGAATTGTGATGTTAAGTCCATCTTCACTCTTGACAAATGGTATCCCCAGATCTTGGAGAGCTTCTTCAAAACCATCATCCATCGTTCCGATAGGTGCGAAAGATTTGGTTAGCCCGTCCGGGCGATCGATCACCGGCAGGATCGGCAGGCCATATTTTAAGGCGAACTCGAAATCACGTTCATCGTGAGCCGGGACGGCCATGATCGCCCCAGTCCCATAGGTCATTAAGACATAATCCGCGATCCAGATTGGAATGCGCTCGCCGTTTACCGGGTTGATCGCGTAGCCCCCGGTGAACACCCCGCTCTTCTCCTTCTCCGCTGATTCACGCTGGATATCAGTCTGGCGAATCGCCTGGTGAACATAATCATGAACTTGCTCTTGCTTTTCCGTGGTGGTGATTTTCTCAACCAGCGGATGCTCCGGGGCTAAGACCATGAAGGTTGCCCCCCAGAGGGTATCCGGGCGCGTGGTGAAAACGGTTATGCGCGCCTCTTCTTCCGAGAGCTCAGCCAAGTCAGCAGCGAAGTGCACTTCGGCACCATCGCTGCGCCCGATCCAATTCGTCTGTAAGGCAACGACGCGTTCTGGCCAATCTATGTGCGAGAAATCCAGCAATTCCTCGGCGTAGGTTGTGGTGCGGAAAAACCACTGCTCCAGGTCCTTCTTGATCACCGGGGTGCCACAACGTTCGCAATGACGGTCTTCTCCCCACACCTGCTCGCGTGCCAGGGTAGTATTACAATTTGGGCACCAGTCAACTGGGGACATCTTGCGGTATGCCAGATCATGCTGATAAAGCTGGTTGAAGAACCACTGCGACCAGCGATAGTATTTTGGGTCGGAGGAGATCGTTTCTCGCCGCCAGTCGTACATTGAACCCATAGATCGCAGCTGTCCCCGCATGCGCACAATATTGGCATAGGTCCATTCCTTGGGATGAATGTTGCGCTTGATCGCCGCATTCTCTGCCGGTAAACCGAAGGCGTCAAATCCCATGGGGAACATGACGTTGAAGCCGCGCATACGCATATAGCGTGCCCGGGCATCTGAAGGTGTCATCGCGTACCAGTGACCGATATGCAGGTCTCCCGAAGGGTAAGGAAGCATCGTCAGGGCATAGTGTTTGGGTTTCGAGTGATCGATATCGGCATTGTACAAACCATCTTCTTTCCAGCGCGCCTGCCATTTTGGTTCGATCCCCCCAGGATTGTATACAGGTTGATCAGGCATTCTTCTCTCCATAATTCAGTCTTAATTCGATAATCAAACTAAGTAAATTCAGCACTTATTCGGCGTCCGGTTTCACGGCGATTATAACCATTCTGCTTGATTTATTCGATAGTGGTTGTGAATCATATCCGCCAAGCATCTTATAAACCTGCATACCTGCCTCATTGATCATTTGCTCAATCTCGGAAGGATTATAAAGGCACACAAAGAACGGTTTATCTTTGCGAACACCGTCGCGGATCACAATTCGTCGATTGTACCAGCGACTAGTGATAGTATCGAAACTTCCTCGGTCGATCATAAGATCTTCACCTTTTTCCGTGACCATGAACGGCTGCAAACGTTTCAAGAACACATCCCGGTTGTAGGTATCGAAGACAAATAAGCCACCTGGTTTCAGAGCCCGTCTCACGTTTTCCAATACTAATTGATTACATCATCCTCGAAATAACCAAAGGAGGTGAAAAGCACAAGCCAGATCAAGTATGCTGCAAGCTTCATCGAGTGACAATTCACGGACCAGTGCATCCACCTCCTTCTGCGTTCGTTCCGGGGTTAATGATTCCTGGTAAAAATAGAGCTAATCATCTGCATCGAAGATCGCTTCAAAATCAAAATCCTTTTCATCTGGAGTCTTCGAAACTTCTAACTCGAGACCTTCCTGCTCAGAAAGAGGAGGTAATTTCCTTTTAACCGTTTCCAACCCAACCTGCACGATCTCCATGGCCACAGCAACCCGTCTGGACCAGTTCTGTGGATCCGCATCGTAGATCTCTGCTTCTTTTTTTTGACTCTGTTTGTCAGCAGCCTTATCACGAAATCTATCCGCAGACTCCCAATCCAAACCATCAACGGAGACTGATTTGACTTGAAAACCAGCTTTCTTTACAATCAACGGCCATTCGGCATCAGTACCAAGTGCATTTCCTGGTTCACAGTTCGCTACGAGATACTCACAGGCTTTACGGGAAAAGCCCTTTGAGCCTGCGCTGACATCGAGAGGTTGACCAAGGAGATGAGAAACCACCAGGTTGCTTATCGCTTCCGTCTGGACCAGCGCCTGAGGATGAGTCTGGTAAGAACCTGCTGAACGACCAATAATCAAGCAATCATACTCCTGTATCTCACGCAGAATATCCTCCCACTCTCCCTGTCTGGTTTCAACCCAGCGCAGCAGCCGGTCAAAATCAACATACTGGATGTGAGTTCCGGAAAATTTGAGTGCAAGCTTGAGGGCAAGGGAGCGACCCCTCGACCAGTCCGGTGTAATGACAACTTCGACCTGGGTTATTTCCTGGAGATGATAAACCAATTCTGTGTCTGTCTCAGGAGGTAAAGAGATCGCAATCCCGGAATATGCCTGCTGCAAAAGCGGCAGCAGTTTGAGAAACCGGTCAAGTTCTCCACGTGGATGCCAGGCTGTTGCCAGAATTATTGTCATGACGCCTCCAAATTGAGTATCAACTTTCGGTCTAAAACTCCTGTCTGAGTGTTGGATCAGTCATTTTTGGATTGCCCAGTTAGGATATTCATAATTTTACCCGGCACGTAAATCACCTCGACAACTTTCCCGCCAGCAGTATGCTGTTGGACTTTTGTCAGGTCGAAGGCCACTGCCTCGATCTCAGCCTGATCTGCAATAATCGGTACTTCAACCACAGCACGCACTTTGCCATTGACCTGGATAGGAATCTGAACAGTCTCATCCTCAGCTAACCCATCATCCCAGACTGGCCAATCTTGCGTATGAACGCTGTTTTCATGCCCAATTAGGTGCCATAACTCCTCCGAAATAAATGGTGCCGCAGGTGCCAGCAATACCAGCAAGCACTCTAAGGAACGATGATATGTTGCTGTCCGCCAGGTTCCCGCTTGATAGCGATCTGACAGTTGGTTCACGAACTCCATCAGCGCTGAAATCATGGTATTAAATCTAAACCCTTCAATTCGTTGGCTGACCTTCTGGATAGTTTTATGCAGCTCCCGCTCCAGATCGGCATCCTTATTCGATGCTGAGGCGCTTTCAGAATAGGTCTCAGAGTAGAGCAGCCAAATACGGTTCAGGAAACGGCGCGCACCATTAATGCCCTCATCGCTCCAATTAACATCTTGATCGAATGGTGCCATGAACAACTCGTAGACTCGCAGTGCATCTGCGCCATATTGCTTAACTATACTGTCTGGTGTGATCACATTGCCGCGCGATTTCGACATGCGCTGCCTATCGGTGCCCATCATCTGACCCTGGTTGAGCAGCTTTGCAAAGGGTTCCCGGAAAGGCAGTAAGCCCTCGTCTGCCAGGAAGTGCGTCCAAAAACGAGCATACAGCAGGTGCAGGACCGCATGCTCGACTCCCCCAACATAGAGGTCGACTGGCATCCAATAGTGCATCGCCTGGGGTTCAAATGGTCCACCTTCAAAGTGGGGGCTTGTGAACCGTAGAAAATACCAAGATGAGCAGGCGAATCCACTCATCGTGTCTGTCTCTCTTTGGGCAGCACCTTTACAGCATGGGCAGGAAGTATTGACAAATTCAGGTTGACGCGCCAGCGGAGAACGACCGCTGCCATCTGGTTTGAAATCACTCATTGGCGGCAGCAACACTGGTAGCTGATCTTCAGGAACCGGCACTTCACCGCAGCGATCACAGTAGACGATTGGGATGGGTGTGCCCCAATATCGTTGCCGACTGATCAACCAATCTCGCATGTGGTACTGAACGAAACTCCGCCCCAAGTCATGCCCTTCAATAAAACTTGTGATTCGTTCGCCAGCCTGCTCGTTAGGCATTCCATTAAAGGGTCCAGAGTTGATCATCTCTCCAGAACCAACATAAGCTTCATTAAAGGGTTCTCCTGGAGAGAAACCAGGTGGAGCGATCACCACCTGCACCGGTAAATCATGGCGCTGGGCAAACTCAAAATCCCGTTCGTCATGCGCAGGAACACCCATCACCGCTCCTGTACCGTAGGTGGGCAGCACATAATCCGCGATCCAAACTGGAATACAGTTTTGATCTAGCGGGTTAATCACGAAGCCACCGGTGAAAACACCCGTCTTTTGGCGGGTTACAGCCAAGCGATCGATTTCACTCATCTGCACAACTCGTTCGATGTAGGCAACCACCTGCGGGCGCTGTTCCTCGCTAATAAACGCATTAACCAGGTTATGCTCCGGCGCCAGGACAAAAAAGGTTGCCCCATAAACAGTATCAGGTCGCGTTGTGAAGACGGGAACCACCCCCCCATCCTCAGCCAGGAAAGCGATCTCGCAGCCTTCTGACCGCCCGATCCAATTGCGCTGTAGAGTCTTTACTCGTTCTGGCCATTCGATGTCATCCAAACCCTCTAGCAGTGCATCTGCATATTTCGTAATACGGAAATACCAAGCCGGGATCTCTCGTTTAACGACTCCTTGGTGGCCGCGCCAGCACACACCGCCTGCAGTTTCATGACTGGAAAGTGTCGTGTGGCAGGTTGGGCACCACCACTGCCAGCTGGTGTCCCGGTAGGCCAGCCCTTTGTGGTAAAGCTGGAGAAAGAACCATTGAGTCCAACGATAGAATTCTGGTTTGGACGAATCGATCTCCCGAGACCAATCATAGCTGGTTCCAATCAAATCCATCTGTCGCCGGAAATTGGTGGTGCTCCGATCAGTTATCTCTCGGGGGTGAATCCCATGAGTTACTGCGTACTGCTCGGTTGGTTCCCCGAAGGCATCCCAACCCATCGGGTGCAGCACGTTATAACCCTGCATGCGCATATATCGCGAGGTTACATCTGTTGGGACATAATTCCGGCAATGTCCCACATGGAGTCCTTCACCAGAGGGGTAGGGGAAAAAATCTAAGCAGTAATACTTGGGTTTTACTTGCGATTCAACCGTGTGATACAGGCCACTGGCCTGCCATTCGCGCTGCCATTTTGCTTCAATATCTGTGGGGTTGTATGGATCAAACATCTCTTACACCTCATTCTCAATTTCTTGGAAATTCGTAGCTGACACATTATCATTCATCCTTTGAGTACGAGGCTAAGGAGGCGCGCGAGAAGGGAGAGTTCATTTTCCCACACTCTTCCGATGTGTATTGATCTCATCGCTCACCTCCAAATTCCGTTCCAGCCATCATTTGTAAATCTATACCTGTTCCGATTGTTTCACCATTCAATCTGCGCAGATCAAAAAACCCTCCGCTGATCAGGGGCGAAGGGTATACTCCGTGGTACCACCCTGCTTGCTTTTACCTACAAAAAGGGATAAAAGCCGCTTTGGCTCGCGCTAACGGGCGAAACCCGCCACCAGCTATCCTATTCGTATCCAACAGACCAACGTGTTTGGATCTACTTTCACCGGTGGTGTCTGCCACTTAATGGCACAGCAGGCGAGTTCAACCTATTCTAGTGCTCCAGGGGCACCACGACGGGCTCTCACCTGAATCTCCCGGCTCGCTGCTGGATGATTTACTACTCCTGCGTTGACAATATTCTGATTATTAATAAGATCGAGATTGCAGACCTTTCCATTGACCAATCTCTGATCTCATATTGAGAAGTTTAGTGGACCCAGAGGGATTCGAACCCTCGACCTTCTCAATGCCATTGAGACGCGCTCCCAACTGCGCCATGGGCCCTCAGCAATTTCCAGCCGGGGCGGGTGCTCCCTCCCGGACCAGTGGACCTGGCGGGATT
>DAOVCZ010000243.1 GCA_030669775.1 Chloroflexota bacterium
AGGATTTAGCCCACTCACCAAGTTTTTGTCCTGCATCCCCCTCTTTAATTCCGAATTGGAAGATGACCTGCCCGTCTTTGCAGTTCTGGAGAAAACCTAACTTTGCTTTAAAATGATCCTTATCCTTGATTAAATAAGCAGGGAATGTACCGGTTATTCTGCCATCGTCTGTTTTCTTGGGACCAGTGACTAAGGCGATGCCAGAGCGCTTCCCATTTTCCAGGATGAAATCATCTTTTAGCTTGGCAACGCCATCTGGATTGTCATCAGCGCCATTGAATGGTACTTCAACCGCGCTGCCTCCACCGCTTCCCACCCAGGTTGCAGACTTGGCAAGGATATTGAAATCGTAGGTGATCCCGCTCTGTGGTTCAATTTTGATCTTGACCCAGAAGTCTTTGTCCCTCTTTTCACCCAAACCAAAAGTTTGCCCGGCTGGGTTGCGCAGCTTCCAATAACCTTGATAGGTTCCTGGCGCCTCTGGAGCTATAAGATCGACCGAGACATCGACTGTCTCTCCTGGGGCAACGGTACCACTCGTCAGTGGAGCAGAGGGGGGACCGTTCATCGCGTCCCCATGGTCAAAAACAATCGCATAACTCGAATTCCAGCTGCAAACTCCATCATTACGCAGACGCCAAGTCTTGGTAAATTCCTGACCCGCTTCTAACACCGTGTTGTCAGGGATAGTCACATCTTTCTCAAAACCACCTTGATCGCATACTCCTTGCGTCGGGGTAGGAGTGTGTGTAGCAATGGTTGCTGAGGTAGGTGATGGACCAGAAGGTGGAGTAGCGGTTGCTTCGAGCTGGCCTGGGGTAAATGATGGCTGAACACCAGTGGCTACCAGAGTGAGCTGAGCCTGAATTGTTCGCGCCGCGTAGGTTCTTAACATTTCAGGACCGGAGGGGGTAGGAGTCCCTTCCCGGGGAAAATTACAAGCGAGCGCCAGTATAAACAATATCAAGAGTGGAAATACAAGTCGATAACGGCGGATTGTCTGCATAACTGTGTCCCTCAGACACTGCGCATCATTAAAACTCAAGTCTAAACCCAGCTTACGTAAAGGTACTATACTTTCCCTACGCGTCGATGTCAAGAATCAGATCAGAGCGTTGATCAGACCAAAAAACGGGTTTTTGTGCATCTATTTGCCGCAAAAACCCGTTATTATCAGTGTTTCCATCCGTTTAAGTTACAGGTTGAATCATCTCAATCGATATGGGCGCTGGTTGGCGTTCAAGCAGACGACCTTGCATCGACCAGGGTCCGGTCCAGGTTAGCGTAATGGGCAAAATTTGTCCTTGAAGAGACTTATCAGATTCAACGAACACCAGCTTGTTAGTAGTCGTGCGTCCCTTCCAGCGGCCGCGCACCTCTTCTTCAAAGAGTACTTCGACTGTCTTCCCCAGATAACGTCCATTAATCTCAGTTGCAATCTGTTCCTGAAGTTCCTCCAGGGCACGGAAGCGTTCCCATTTTTCTTCATCTGAGACATCATCCGCGAGGCGGCGTTCCGCAACAGTTCCCGGTCGGGATGAGTAGCGAGCTAAGTGTGCGACATCCATTTTTAATTCCGCCAGCAGATCGTAAGTGCGCTGGAATTGCTCCCGGGTCTCACCGGGAAAACCAACAATGATATCCGTAGCGATCGATACTCCTGGAAAATCCCCATTGAGGCGCGTGCGGGTTTTTTCGACCAGCTGAATGTATTCAGCAGCTGTATAACCGCGCTGCATCTCCTCGAGTACCTGGTCATCTCCAGCCTGGACTGGAACTTCGATATGCGGCATGACTTTTGGCAGCTCCGCGACTGCATCTAATAATTCGTCTGTCACCCAATTGGGATGAGAGGTCAGAAAACGGATGCGCTCCAATCCATCCACCTGGTGAATTATGCGCAGCAAATCTGCCAGGTCAGGACCATCGGCGATATCCTTGCCGTAACGGTCAACGATCTGCCCAAGCAAGGTGATCTCCTTGACTCCCTGTGCAACTAAAGTGCGCACCTCAGCCGTGATCTCACCTACCGGGCGGCTGCGCTCAGTTCCCCGGCGGTAAGGGATGATGCAGAACGTACAAGCATGGGAACAGCCCAGGACAACTGGAACAAAAGCGGAAACCAAACGATGACGTTCGTGTGCGGGGAGGATGAGATCGCCATCCATTATGGCGAAGCGCTGGTCAGTCTGCTCCTGCTCAAAATCCCGCGATTCATCTTGAGTCAGGTAGGCGATCAACGGTCCTGGATCGGATGGAGGGGAAAAGACATCCACGAATGGGAAGCGTTTCTGAAGATGTTGGCTGCCTTTCACCCCCACCAGGCAGCCCATCAAGTTAATCACCAAGTTCGGTCGGCGTTCTTTGTAAGGTTTAAGAGAGTACAAACGACCTACAGCTTTATCTTCGGCACTCTGACGCACCACGCAAGTATTAAGCACAATTACGTCAGCTTCACCGCGGGTTGTAGTTAAATGATATCCAAGGCCTTCCAAAGCGGATCCCACTCTTTGGGAATCAGATACATTCATCTGGCAGCCTTCTGTCCAAATATGATATTTCATGTCCGGTATTATATCAGGGATAAAGCAATCGTATGTCAGAGTGGAAAACATATACCCTAATTCGAATTGCTCCCTTCAATACCATTACTTGAGTAATTTCATCAGGCATTAATCAAGCAGTGATAAAATTCGGGCCATGGCCAAATCGACCACGGTAAAGTTTGGATTGATCATCATAGTGCTTCTCGTAGTTGGAGTGCTGCTCTACCAGGTTCCGGCGATCAACAGCCGGTTAAGTTGGCGAGTGGATGTTGCCATTACCTACATCCGTAATGTGATCAATCCAGTTGGGCAAATGCCGACTCCACTGCCGCAACCAGCCGCAGCGGTCACCCCATTCCCATCCCAAACACCTACAAACTACCCCACGGAACAAGCGCTCATAGCTTCTACGCCAGGATCCACCTCAACCCGGACTCCTATCCCTACCGCACTGCCTCAATCGATCAACCTGGGATCGCCATCCTGGGAAAAACAGACACCCAACAACTGCGGCCCGGCAACCCTCTCGCTTTATCTGCGCTCACATAATTGGGAGGGGAACCAATCGGATATATCTGACTTACTCAAGCCGGAAACCGGGGATCGCAACGTGAATGTCGAAGAACTGATCTATTATGTACGCACGCAAGCTGGATGGCTGAACACTGAATACCGGGTTGGCGGGGATATCGAATTGCTAAAAAGGTTCCTGGCAGCTGGACTCCCGGTGATGATCGAGGAAGGAGATCTTCTCGATGAAGGGTATTGGCCCAGTGATGACCGCTGGGCGGGACATTATCTCCTGCTCACTGGATATGATGAGACCACCAAGAC
>DAOVCZ010000165.1 GCA_030669775.1 Chloroflexota bacterium
CATATCCTCCAGAATTACAAGAGCTTCCCAATTGCGAGAGTTAAACTCATCGATCAATTCGAGCTGCACTGGTTCACTCTCCGTCAGAGATATGCTCTCACCGTCATATATTAATTCTAGCACGCGTTCGACATTCATGTATTCTGTATGTGTATCTCCTTGTCCGTATTCTTCAAATATTGGATCGGAATCTGTATAAAGCCAGAATTCAATCGGCATGAATATATTCATCACCCAAAAGCGTCCATTTTCATCAAGGGCAGTGGCATCTGTAAGGCGATATTCGATATTAGCGAAATCAACTACATTAGGGGTTAAGGAGGCTCTCTCTATTGAGAAAGCACTGGGATTTGGATTAAGTTCGGTCCCATTGGCTTCATATATGGTGAGGACTTGATCGCCAGCAACAAGCAGAGTCTCATAAGCGTAGTTGAAAATTTGAACCGGGAGGGGGATTTCTGTGAGTGAGGCAGGATCCAATCTGATTTGGTTCAGATCAGGTTGGATTTCTCCACTGATCAAGAACCCTTGCATGCTGCCTTGATGATTCGCTTCGATCGTCAGGAATGCCTGCTCACCGTCAAACGCGATGGCCTCATAACCTTCATACCCAGGGATTTGGGAGGCAAAGTTTGGAGCTTGAAAAGAAAGCCGATATGGTGTCAGGGGACCTTTGTAAGAGCCAGATAAGTAATCAAGGATATCTTGTTTGGATAAAGCGAAAACCGACGCTGCACCAGATTGGGCAAAATTTTTTTCTGGATATTGGGGGAGAATCACCAACGTGTCACCGTACCAGGCCATTCCTGAAATCTGGGCGTCTGGTGAGGCGATGGGACCTGCCAAGGATATAACTTGGACCGGCGCTTCCTGCGGAGCGGGCGGCAAAGGGGTTTGAGATGGTGTCGGTGATGGTAGGGATGTGCTGGTAGCCGAAGGTATTGGAGTCTGGGTTGGAGGGCTGGTAGGTGTAGGAAGTATCGTTTCTGTGGGCAGGATAATTTCTTCTTCAACCCGCGAGCAACTTGTCAAGGTTATTGATATAAAGAGCAGGATTACCTTACCAATAAGTATATTAAACTTCATTTCGTGATCTCTTCTTCTAAGCGATTCCGTTGGATGAGCAAACCCAGTAATACGAGACAGGCGGCTAACACCAACCAAGAGATAACCTGCGCTGCGCGAAAGCCACTATAGAGCAGGATACTATCTCCCCGATAGGCTTCCAAGAAAAGCCGCGATACAGCAGAGAGAGAAATGAAGGACAAGAAAATATTGCCTGGAGTAAGACTCCAAGGTGTTCTATCGAGCAGCATGATGACGATCAGGGTGAAGATCGCTAAAATGATCTCGTAAATCTGAGTCGGATGGCGAGTGGCTCCCCAAAGCTGAATCCCCCATGGGACCTGAGTTGGGATGCCAAAGGCACTACCGGATGCAAAATGAGAAAATCCGATGGCGATGCCCATAACCGCAAATAACGGCGTGAGAGCGTCTAGGGTTGACCAAAGGGGAAGATTTTTCCGGAACAAGTATATAGCAGCGGCCGCAGCTGTGATCAAAGCGCCAGCCAGCGGATCGAACAATCCAGGATTGAGTGACACCAAACTCCATGGACTGGTCGTGAAGGCATTGGGATATGTCGCTGCATAAGTTAGCCGCGCTCCGATCACGCCCGCAATCAGTGCAATGAAGACCAGATTGTACAAATGAGCTGGGTTTTCACTACGCCTGCGGGCGCGACGTTCAGAAAGGGTAAGTCCTATCCAGAGACCAACTAGGAGTACCAGACCTGGAACCTGGAGGGCAACGGGACCGATTTGGAATATAGGAAACATTATGGAGACCGTTCCATGAGCTGTTCAACCCGGATTTGCAGGAGAGCTTCAGACATCGGCCCACCGACAACAACCTCTTGAATTATCCCTTGTGGATCGACAAAAAATGTGGTCGGTAGTGAACGCACTTCATAGAGATCACCGACCAATCCATCTTTATCCAGCAGAATCGGAAATGTAAGTTTCCGAGTTTGAGCGAATGTAATCGCATCTCCCAGATTATCCTGGTGGGTCGAATTTACAGCTAGAACAACAAAACCTTGATCTTTAAATTCATCATATACTTTCTGGATGGCTGGCATCTCAGACCTGCAAGGTGGGCACCAGCTGGTCCAGAAATTAATCAGAACGGGTTTGCCTCGCGACTCTGATAAAGTATATCCATCACGGCCGAATGTTTCCAACCTAAAATCGGGGGCCAGGAAACCTTCCTGTGGTGCAGGGATATCGCCCTGGGTTGTGCTGCCCAGCGGTGCCGCGGTGAACCAAATCCAAGCTGCCCCGACGATTAAAACAAGAATTGAGAACATACTCCATGTAGCAATGGTTGATCTTTTCATCGTAGTTATGTTAATCTGGTTCTGGATTAGTAAGACCCGCTAAGTGTAAATAGAACCTGTTATTTGTGTCAAGCGCTACATATGGACTATTAATAAGTATTCATTCTTTAATCTAGGTGAATATGAATCTGTTAATCAATATTTAATAGATTTGGGTACATGCTGTGATACCATCATAGCCTTACATTACAACCGGAGTGAAACGAAGATGAGAAAAAAAGTTAAACGTTCCTCACTACAAATGATGCTTGGGATTTGTTTTGCAGGGTTGTTAATTCTGGCCGCTTGCAGCACAAGTGTAACACCGGAACCCACCCAAGCTGTGGAGATTCAAGAGACCCAACCTCAAGAGGAATCTCCAACGCAAGCACCAGCTGATACTGCAACAGCAACCGCAATTGTCACTGAGCAAGGATACCCTGCTCCACCTCAAAACCAGGGAAGCGATGAATCAAATTCAGAAGGGGGGTATCCAGCACCTGAAGATAAGCAACCAACGCCTGGGGACCAGATTGGTGGGTATCCAGCACCTGAAAATCAGCTTCCAAGCCCAGGGAACCAAACTGGTGGATATCCTAGCCCTAGTGAGGGTAATCCTCCGCCGGTAAAAACGGAACTACAGGCAACGAATCCAAGGAGGGTCAATCTGGCTTCAGGTGAACTGCAGCTGGTTGAGTTCTTTGCATTCTGGTGATCAAGATGCCAAGGATTGGCGCCCATCGTGCATGGGTTAGAAGCAGAATATTATGGCCGGATCAATTTTGTTTACCTGGATATTGATGATCCTGCGAATGAGACCTTCAGAGACATATTAGATTTCCGCTACCAACCGCAGCTCATATTATTAGATGGAAATGGGGAGGTCCTTTATCAGTGGATCGGGCCAAAACCCAGAGAGGAATTTGTGGCAGTTTTTGAGGATGTGCTCGCAAGATAAGCAGATGTTCTAAAGGTTAAATAACTCAGGATGGCATGAAGAAATTCTTCGGACCCAACCTGATGTTTTTTATTCTTCACCAAATATTGTATTGTGGTACTTGACAATTATTGATGTATCGAATATCATTAGATCCCCTCCCCCCTGGGGGGGGGATAGGAGATCGAATTGAGATGAAGGATAATGAAAATACCTTACGCAGGTTGAAAAGCATTGAAGGGCACGTGCGCGGAATTGAGCGTATGATTGATGAAGATGCTTATTGTATCGATGTTATTCGCCAAATTCAAGCCGTTCAAGCAGCATTAGATAAGGTAAGTGCAATCATTTTAGACAATCATCTCAACTCCTGCCTGATCACCGCGGTGCGCGGTGAAGATCCTGAAGATCGCGAGCGCGTTCTGAAGGAAATTTCCGAGGTCTTTGCAGCTTCAACGAAGAAATAAATCCTAATTAAATCCAAGATGGAGGATCTAATGACCACTACCGTTACATACAGCATTCCAAATATCTCATGCAACCACTGTGTGCATACAGTCACAATGGAAGTGAGCGATCTTGAGGGTGTGCAAAGTGTTGTCGCAGATGTAGACACTCAACAAGCGACAATCATTTTCGATCCACCCGCCACAGAAAATAAAATTAAAGATTTATTGGCGGAGATCAATTACCCAGTAGCAGGGTAATTGATTCATGCCGATTTTATAAATTATCGAGAGCTACTGACCTTGAGGAGGTTTTAATGCCCGAGGAAATGCAGATCACGCTGCCAATCACCGGTATGACCTGTGCAAACTGCGTGGCTACTGTTGAACGTAATATCAAGAAAGTCAATGGCGTGAGCCAAGCAGCAGTAAATTTGTCATCTGAACGGGCGACTGTTGAATTCGACCCTGGTCTGGTATCTTTAGACGACGTCATTGGTCGCATACAGCGAGCCGGGTATGGTATCGCCACAGGGCATGCAGACCTCATTATTCAACGGATGAGCGATGACAACGATGCCAGAAGGCTGGAAAAAGCGCTCAATCAGCTGGATGGAGTACTCTCAGCACAGGTCGTTTATGGCGCAGAAAAAGCCCAGGTCGAATATATTCCGACTATGATCAGCCAAGCTGAGCTGCGCAAGACGGTCAAAGAGGCAGGATTTGTGGCGGTTGAGACTGGCGGTGATACCGAGGATGCGGAGCGGAAAGCCCGGGAAGCGGAAATTGTCAAACAGCGCCACTTGCTAACCGTGGGCTTGGTCTTCACGATCCCGCTTTTCCTGCTTTCGATGGCGCGGGACCTGGGTTTGCTGCCCCCTCAACTTGCTGAAGCTGCCTGGTTAAATTGGGTTATGCTGGCATTAGCGACACCAGTCCAGTTCTATGTCGGTTGGGACTATTATGTTGGCTCCTATAAAGCCCTGCGCAACGGTTCGGCGAATATGGATGTGTTGATCGCAATGGGGTCTTCGGCAGCATACTTCTATTCACTACCTGTGGTATTGGGGTTAATACCTGGGCACACATATTTCGAGACTTCGGCGGTGATCATCACGCTGATTAAACTCGGAAAGTATTTAGAAGCGCGGGCTAAAGGGCATACCAGCGAAGCGATAAAGAAGCTGATGGGGTTGCGAGCCAA
>DAOVCZ010000130.1 GCA_030669775.1 Chloroflexota bacterium
CAGCAGAGTGGATATGGTTGTTAGTTGCCATACTTGTCCAGGTGGTTTCTTATAGTTTTTTGACCTGGTTGAACGCACTATCTTTACAACCTTTCTCCGGCCAGATCCGATTTATTTCTTTAGCTGGTGTATTGACCTCGATGGCCTTCATTACAGTAGCTATTCCAAGTGCAGGTTTAAGCGGGGTCGCTTTACGGGTGCATCTGCTGCGAAAGTATGATTATCTCCCTGAAGAATCTTTATTCTCCCTGGTGGTTGAAACGACATTAGAATTCATCGCTTTGGCAACAGTTGCTGTGATAGGCGTTGCCTATCTCATTCAGAGAGGTGGACTTACCTCTATTAACGTTCTCAGTCTTGTGCTGCTCGGAGTGTTGGTTATTGTTATTGGGTGGCTCAGCTGGCGAGTGCTGAGTGATTATGAGCGAAGCAAGCGGGTCCTAGAGAAATTTGTCCATTACTGGAACCGCTTTGGAAAAAGATTTAGAACGCTAGATTTCAAAGAATTAAACGAACGGCTGATATATTTCAACCATAACTTGCGGCGTTATCCTCGTTCTTCGATGGTGAAGTTTCCCCTATCGGCCTATGGCAAGGTGGTCCTGGATGTGATCACGATGGGTGTTTGTTTCAAATTGTTCGGTTATTCAATTGCCCCAGAGACGCTTCTCATTGGTTATGGAATGATCCTCATGGTGAGTGGGGTAAGTGCTCTGCCAGGAGGATTGGTTATGACAGATGCATTTGTTCCGGTAATATTTTCCCGTTTGGGAGTTCCTGGTTCAGTCGCGCTTGCAGCAGGACTAACTTACCGCTTGATCGCTTTTTGGTTAGTGCGTTTTATTGGTTATATTAGCTGGTTGATCCTGGAAAGACGGAAATGATCTCACCGACTGAACGGAAATACCTTTACTTCGCCGTATTTGCCTCTGGCATGACAACTTTAGCTGTGGAGCTGACCGCCTCCCGTTTATTGGGAAATATTTTTGGAACGAGCAACCTGGTTTGGGGTAGCATTATCGGTTTAATCTTGATCTACTTGACAGTAGGTTACTTTCTTGGTGGGTGGTGGGCTGATCGTTCTCCCCATTTGCGAACAATGTACGTGATCATGGCTTGGGGAGCATTCCTGATCGGGTTAGTACCACTGGTTGCTAATCCGGTGTTGAGGCTGGCAGCGGATGCATTTGATCAGCTCCAGGTGGGTATTCTCTTCGGTGCATTCACAGGCGTGTTGATCCTGTTCAGTATCCCGATTACTTTGCTGGGTATGATCTCGCCATTTGCCATCCGGTTGGCAATTCGCACACCAACTGAAGCCGGTAGGATTTCCGGACGAGTATACGCTGTCTCGACCCTGGGATCATTTCTGGGGACTTTTCTGCCAATCCTTTTGTTCATCCCAACTATCGGAACGACAAGGACCTTTATTGTGTTCAGCATGTTCTTAATGCTTGTGGCGCTGATCGGTTTGTGGTTGTCTTACGGTTGGAGAGCTGCTTTGCTTTGGGTATGGATGCCAGTTGTGATCCTGCTTTTGGTGATTTTTGGATTCGGAAGAGGTGTCAAAGCAACCCCCGGGCAAATCTTTGAGACTGAATCGCAATACAATTACATCCAGGTGCTCGAAGAAGACGGTTACCGGTACTTGAGATTGAACGAAGGGCAAGGTATCCATTCCGTGTATCACCCAACGGAGATAAATTATTATGGCCCCTGGAAGCAATTTCTGGTGGCACCTTTCTTCAATCGACCCCCAGTTGTTCCTGATGATGTTCAGAGTATTGCGATCCTTGGTCTGGCAGGAGGGACAATAGTCCGTCAGGCAACCGAGGTCTTTGGTCCCATTCCAATCGATGGCTTTGAGATCGATGGTCGGATCATTTCAATTGGTGAGCAGTACTTTGGCATGAACCAACCTAATCTGAACCCGATAGCACAGGACGGGCGTTGGGGATTGGAGCACAGTCCCCGTAAATATGATTTAATCGCTCTAGATGCCTATCGTCCCCCTTATATTCCGTGGCATCTCACTACGCTGGAATTTTTCCAAATCGTCCAGGAACATTTGACTAAGGATGGAGCAGTGGCGATAAATGTTGGGCGCGCACCAGAGGATCGCAGGTTAATTGACACCATGGTTGGCACGCTGAAGCAGGTATTTCCTGCGGTTTATGTTATGGATGTACCGGAAACATTTAATTCCATTATTTACGCAACCCAACAGCCGACATCTGTGGATAATTTGTATCTCAACCTGTTCGAATTGTCGGAAAGTCAGAATGTACACCCGCTCTTGATCGAAGCTCTGCAGATCACAGTGCTGAATTTACAGCCGACACCTGAGTCAAGCACAATATTCACCGATGATATAGCACCAATTGAGTGGATCACAAACAATATGGTGCTTCGATTCATGTTATTTGGTGACATGGAGGCATTACAATGACGGATACTGCTCAAGAATCAAACAGGTCTGGATATCGCAGTTGGCTAACCTGGTTAGTGACAATTCTTGTTCCGGTGCTGCTAATCCTCACTTCAGTCCGTCTACTTATAACCCCATTATTTGTGCAGCTGGAATACCGCACACCAAATTTTCCGGCTGATCCCTATGGCTTCACCCGTGAAGACCGATTATATTGGTCGATGATTGCCCTTGATTATTTGCTCAATGATGAGAGTATATCATTCCTGGAGGATCTACAATTCGAGGATGGTACAGCGGTCTATAACGCCCAAGAACTGCGGCACATGGTGGACGTGAAAAACGTGGTTCAATCAGCTCTCATTGTTTGGTATATCAGCCTTGGAGCGATGCTGCTGCTTGGCATCTGGGCATATTGGGGAGGTTGGTGGGAGGGGTACAAGCAAGGTCTCGGCCGGGGAGGGTGGATTACTGTTGCCCTGATCGCGGTTACGATGGTGGCGGTTCTGATCGCTTTCAGCGTATTTTTCGTATTTTTCCACGAAGTTTTTTTTGATACTGGCACCTGGGTCTTTAGATTTTCGGATACGTTGATCCGCCTTTTCCCAGAGCGTTTCTGGCGAGATACTTTTATCGCCATCGGCTTACTTTCGCTTGCAGGTGGTTTAGGGCTGGGATTGGTTTTTCGTCGTGGATCAAACAAAGATTAATAAAAATCAGGGCAGGGTTTACTTTCCCGCCCTGATAATTTAAGGCTTACGCTCCGAATTTCTCTAATCGTCCCGCGTGAGCGAGAGCTAGAGGTATTGTTTCCATAGAAGGGAAATTTCCCAATCCACCATGCCCGCAAGCCCTTTCACCAAAGCTGCTCTGGTCATCAGGTCTGGCAGAGGCTGGCGCCCATAATAAGAAGGGTACTGGATGCCATGAGTGGGTGCGCAGACTGGCAGGTGTGGAATGATCGCCGGTAATAATCAAAACCTCTGGATTGAGATCTAACAGGTGAGGCAGAGCCATGTCAACACCTTCAATAACCTTGGCTTTGCCATCGAAGTCTCCATCTTCACCTTTGCTGTCGGTCTTCTTGATGTGGATGAAAAAGAAATCATACCCGTCCCAGGCTTCAGCCAGAGCGGAGAATTCATCTTCAGGGGTCTCACCGCTGAAATCGATCACCTGCATGCCAACTAAACTGGCGACGCCCTTGTACATCGGATAGACTGAAATTGCTGCCGCATTCAATCCATATGAATCCTGGAAAGTCGGTAAATTAGGGTCTGTGGCAAATCCGCGCAAGGTTATCCCATTGGCTTTCGGGTTATCAGCCAGTACTTGGCGAGCTTGAGCAATCCACTGGTTGAAGAGATCTGCAGTGTGATCTGCTGCTGACGAACGGGCTGTGGCTGCCAGGGGGGGAACGCCGACTTGTTGGGGATCGGTGTCATCGATGTCGGGATTGAGATTCTCGCCTCGCATAACCACTGCAAAGCGGTATTCCTTGACATGACGAATCTCGGTTGACACACCTGGTATGGTGATTTTCTTTAGTCGCTCGACCAGTGGGATTGCCTCTTCAGTGGCGATGCGACCGGCGCGCCGGTCGGATATATTCCCTTGCTCATCCAGAGTACAGAAGTTTCCCCTTGCAGCAACATCTCCACGTCCTACCTGCAAGCCTACACCCACTGATTCTAAAACACCACGACCGATCTCATACTCAAGAGGGTCGTATCCAAAGAGAGCTAAATGAGCAGGACCTGAACCGGGAGTAATCCCAGGTCGGATAGGTGTCACCTGACCAAGCACTCCTTCGGAGGCGAGGCGATCCATGTTTGGTGTTCGGGCAGCTTCCAATTCAGTTGGTCCACCAACCTCGATAGGAAGACCTCCCAGACCGTCCATGACTAGCAAAACAATCTTGCTTGATGAAGTTCGCAATAATGGGGGTAAATAATCGAAGGGCATCTTTTATTGTTCCTTATCCGAGCTGATTAAAGGGCGCAGAGCAGCAGTCTTGACGTGACTCTACGCCCGATTGGTATTCTATTCAATTGTTGGGAAAAGCCAAAATTTATCTTATGCTGTCTCGCAGAGAGATATCAGCGAATCGCGAGTTCGGTTTCCCGGTCAAAGATGTGTATATTGTCCATATTGAAGACCAATTGCATTTGCTCACCGATGGTGACACGCGTGCGTGGGTCCACTCGGGCGACAAATTCGTACTTTCCGGCTTTCAAGAAGAGGAAAATCTCATTCCCCATCAGCTCGGTGATGTCGACTAGAGTGTCAACTGGTTGAGCGGTGATCCCAGGGGGAGCGAATTCGGGATTGATGATGTCCTCAGGACGAATACCAAAGATGATCGGTTTTCCGACATGGCCTTCATACGCCGCTGTTCGATCGGCAGGGATTTCCAAATTGAATGAATCGGCATCGATTATTAATTTTCCATCACTCTGCTGTAAAGTTGCCGGGAAGAAATTCATGGCTGGTGATCCGATGAAGCCAGCTACGAAAAGATTGTCCGGATAGTCGTACAAGTTCTGGGGAGTGTCGATCTGCTTTAATAGCCCAGCATCGAGGACGGCAATTCGAGAAGCCATGGTCATTGCTTCAACCTGGTCGTGGGTGACGTAAATGAATGTGGTTTTCAGCTGCTGGTGGAGTTTGCTTATGTTGGCGCGGGTTTCGACACGCAGTTTTGCATCCAGGTTGGAAAGGGGTTCATCAAAGAGAAATACCTTAGGTTCACGCACGATGGCCCGTCCTACCGCAACTCGTTGGCGCTGTCCACCAGAGAGCTGGCGGGGTTTGCGATCGAGCAGCTCCTCAATGCCTAATGTTTCTGCGGCTTCCTTAACCCTTCTCTTGATTTCATCCTTGGGTGTCTTTCGCAGCTTGAGACCAAATGCCATGTTGTCATACACAGACATATGTGGGTAAAGCGCATAGGATTGGAACACCATGGCGATGTCCCGATCTTTTGGAGAAACGTCGTTAACTACCTTGTCGCCGATTAATATCTGGCCATCGCTGATATCTTCCAGACCAGCCAAACATCGCAGGGCGGTGGATTTACCGCAGCCTGATGGGCCAACCAGAACAAGGAATTCTTTGTCTTCAATCTCAATATCAAGATTGTTGACAGCCACAACTTCCCCGAAGCGCTTTGTGACGTGGTCATACGTTACGCTTGCCATTGGATACATCTCCTTTCTGAACGAGTATAGTGATTTGATTATATGCTGAAGGATTAAAAAAGGCAACAATAAAAGGACACCAAGTGGTTGAAAAGCAAATCATGCAATAAGCTTGATGATTTTTCCCGCTCATCATACAATGGATGCATGGCACGCTCGAAGGATGTTACACCGATTCGGAAACAATACCTGGAGATTAAAAGTCAATATCCAGATACGATTCTGTTTTTCCGCCTGGGGGATTTTTACGAGACCTTCGATCAGGATGCGGAAATCACTGCGCGGGAGCTGGATATTGTGTTGACCTCGCGCAATATTGCCAAAGGCGTCCGGGTTCCCATGGCTGGGATTCCTTATCATGCTGTAGAGAATTA
>DAOVCZ010000185.1 GCA_030669775.1 Chloroflexota bacterium
ACCTGGTTTTTCATTTCCCTTATACGGGCGAAACATCCACAACGAGATCCTTTAGATATGCATATCCTTGGATAGTGGATGCTTCACCTAAACCCATGAATTCGAATTTGTTTCTTTACTCCAGTATCCCCGTTGGGAGAGAATGAGAAACCCGGTTTCTTTTTTGCCTACTCAATTCTAAGTTTTGTGCCGCAGGAGCGACAGAAACGATCCCCGGCATCTGCGCGTTTCCCGCATTGGCGGCAGTAAATGACGTTTTCTGAACTGACCCCAGCTGCCTCCTGGACGGAAGTTTTTTGACGGCGGCGTCTTTTCGCAGCAGGCTCTTGCCTTTCCATCCGCCAATACCAGAATCCGCCTCCCCCGACCAATATCAAACCCAGGGCGATTAACAGCCAAACCCACCATTGGTTCAGGTTTAAAAGACTGCTGGTTCCGGGGGTGATCGTTGCGCTGGGCTGGATTTGGAAGCCCTCAATGCTTAAAGCGTCTGACTCTTTTAGATAATTTAAACCAATATTAAAAACAGAGGCTTGCTCCAATTCTCCTACTTCTATAATGTTATAGACAAATCCGACTGTGTCCTGAATCACCCTGCCCATGGTTGGTGTCACGGTAACATCCGTCCCGCCCAGCGGGTGTTGAACCTGTAGAACCAGCGAATTCACCGCGTAATCACCAGGCCATGTGAAGTCAAAACTGCGCTGTGCCTCTTCCTTTAGCAATCTGGGATCGTAATATTCGAACTGGATGGCTGGAGTCGTGGCGATAAAGGAAACTTCCAGCCAATCTCCCATCACCTGGGTGTCGTAGACGACATCGGCTACCGTATTGGCGTCTGGACCAACGGCTACCACCGCCGGCGTGCCAGCTTGAACAGGCATCCGGAAGGTGATCTCGGCTGGTAGGGATACCTCGGGTGAAAGTTCAGCCTTGTAGATCACCAGCATACTGGGTTTGTCGTATTCTGGCCAAAGGTCGATGACTAAGGTGTCGATACTGGGGGATTCTTGTGCCTGTATTGATGGGATCAAAACAATAAGAGCAAATAAGGTGATCAGGACTATTTTCTTAACCAAGCGAAGTTCTCCTACTTAGCATAAATGATCGATGCCGAATCTTACCACGGCTGGATCAGCGAGGAGTGATTCGAATAAGGCTACTAATAATTGATTAAGAAATCACTTGGGATTGAGCGTTATCCGATCGCGGCGCGCAATCGCTTGGCGATCTCGCCGAATTCCACGGTATATCGCATACCATCTTCTCTTGGCCGCGGGAGGTCCACCGACATATCCAGGCGAATTTTGCCCGGGCGAGGACTCAGAACCAGCACCCGGTCAGCCAGGAAAACCGATTCGGGGATGGCGTGGGTGACCATCAGCACGGTTTTACGGCGCGCCTGCCAGATTCGTAAGAGCTCGCTGCCCATACGCTCACGGGTTAACGCATCCAGAGCGCCAAATGGTTCGTCCAGCAGCAGGATGCGTGGGTCATAAACCAATGCCCGGGCAATGGCGACCCTTTGTTCCATCCCGCCTGAAAGGTCTCTGGGCAGCGAATCCTCAAAGCTATCTAAGCCAACCAGGTTGACCAGCTCTTGCGCCTGCAGCTCTGCATTCGAATTGGGGATGTGTTGTAATTCCAACGGCAAGGTGATGTTCTCCAGAACTGTTCTCCAGGGCATCAAATTCGCTTTTTGAAAAACGAACCCGATCTCCCGGCGCGGACCCTGCAGTTCGCGACCCTGATAGACAACTTCTCCCTGGGTTGGGGCTAACAATCCAGCCAGGACGCGCAGCAATGTGCTCTTGCCGCTTCCCGAGGGTCCCAGGATGCAGACAAACTCTTCAGTCTGCACCGAAAAAGAGATATCGCTCAAGACATGCAAACCCTGTTCGCCATCCGGGAAGGTCAGGTTCACATTCCGGACCACCAGAGCTGTACCATTCCCACCTGGTACGCTGGGTGTTTCTGTATACATCTCCAAATCGCTATTCGATAAATTCATTTGAGTAAGCCTGATTCAAATCCAGCGGTTGAGACAGTAAGCCCATGTTGAGTAAAATTTCCTGCATGTTCTCCCAGGCTTCTGGAGCAGTGTATCCCAGCTGGTCCGCTTTCCAGAAGGCGATAGAGGCATCCAGCACCTCTCTCTGGATCGCTTGATCGGCTTGATCGAGGTTCTCAACATACTTCTTGCTGATCTCGAATGCTTGATCCGGATCAGAAAGCGTATCAGCAATCCCGCGCAAAGTGGCCTGCGCCATTCTTCTGACCAGATCCGGGTTGTTGGCGATAGTCGCTTCGTTTGAGATCAACCCATTGGAGGCGAGCCGCACGTAATCAGCGACCCGGATCAGATCGATGTCAAATCCCAAGGCAGCTAACTGGATCGGTTCATTATTGGCATAAATCACCACTGCCTGCTCCTGATCTGTGGTGAGCGCCTCCACCTGGTTGAAGCCAATCGAATCCAAGATGACATCATCCTCTTCTAAACCGGCTACATTGAGCAAAGCACGTAAACCAATATAGCTTGCTCCAAATAATCCCGGTAATCCAATCCGTTTTCCTGCCAGATCTTCGGGCGTTCGGATACCTTCTTCAGCTTTAGCAGCTACGCCAACGGGGTAATCCTGCCACCAGCCCATCACATAAACTACCGGCAAATCTTGAGCACGGGCTAAGAGGACTTGCTCGCCGGAAACCAGCGCAAACTGAAGATCATCAGCACCCACCAATGTCACCCCATCCGTTTCAAAGCTGTAATCGAATTCAATCTCGATGCCATTATCGCGGTAGTAGCCCTTGTCAACCGCCACATAGATTGGCGCAAACTGGACGTTGGGGATGAATCCCATTGGTAAACGAATGTGATCGATATTTTGGGGAGTTGTGAGCGGTGTGTCAGTTAATTCGTTCTGGGAGGCTGTACAGGCCACGAATAACAAAGTGAGTGTAGATAGGGATACTAGTTTCCATAAATGATTCATTCTTGCATGCTCCTTACGAAAAGTGATCATGATCCCCGGGAGTGGAAGGCGATGCTGCGGTTCTGGGTATTCATCGGACCTTAACCTGAATCGTCTGGGCGCTGCTGCCATGAAAGCAGGCGCGTTTCGATTAAGACCACCAATCCATACAGCGTCAATGCCATGCCAACCAGGGTAAAGATGGCCACGAATACCAGGGCTGTATCGTATTGGCCGCGTCCGATGTTGATCAGGAAGCCAAGGCCTCGGTCTGCCCCAACGAACTCACCGACCACAGCCCCAATCACAGCCAGGGTTGCTCCGATGCGCAGCCCTCCAAGGAAGACCGGCAGTGCGGAGGGCACCTCCAGGTACTGAAAAGTTTGCCAGCTGGTCGCTTGAAGTGAACGCATTAGATCGCGCAGCTCATCAGGCACTGATCTCAGTCCAACAATTGTATTGATCAGCACCGGGAAAAAGACGATCAAAGCGCAGATCAGCACTTTGGAAAACAGGCCCGGGCCAAACCAGATCACCAGCAGAGGTGCAATGGCCACAATTGGAATGGATTGACTGGCGACGATGTACGGTGCCAAAAATCGTTCGAAGGTCTCAGATTTCGCCAATAAATAGCCCAAAGTCGTCGCGGCGGTTATTCCCAAGGCCAATCCAGCCAGTACCTCACCTAATGTCACCGCAATGTGGTAAGCCAATCGTCCATCCAGCAAGGCTCTCAAAAAGCGCGTCCAGACTAGCGCAGGCGAGGGCAGGATAAATGCCGGGAAACCACCATAGCGAGCAATCAAATGCCAGATGAGAATTGCTAATCCAACCGAGATCGGCACCAGATAGACACCGCGTCTCCATAGCCGCTGGTGAGAGGCAAGAGCGATTTTACGTGTATTTATCAGATCCATTTCAAGTCTACCCGGACATGAAAACTGCCTCGAAGAAAATCGGGGCAGTTACAATGAAACCAGGCAGGTAAGCCAAGTCAAAATAAAAACCGAAAACTATATAGTTTTCGGGGCATGCGACATGGCACCACGCCTAATCAGGCGAGTTTCAGCTAACCTTCTTTCATCCGGACTGTACCGTCGGCCCCGGAGTTTCACCGGATCATGCACTGGGCAGCTCACTCTTATTGGCTAGAGGAACTGCGCCCTGCTCGTGGGCTTTACCACCGGTCGGGATTTACGTCACAAACCACAGCCAATTCAATTTATGCGTTCACCCTGCCCCGAAGGTTATATTCTATTTGCTGTAATTATATCCTGATGGGAGCAAAAAATCAATTAATTCTAACGTGAAACCAATATAAGCAAGAGCAGCAGCAAGATCGGGATGCTCAGGCCAACCAGTAAATTCAAAGCACGATTATCCCTGCGGGTCAAAGCGGCGTCCGCCCGTATGAAACCGTCCAGACTGGCCAGCGCCCCGCCGATCGCAGCACTTACCAATAACACCGTCAGCATACTAAATCTCTGTTCGATGCCTGGAAATATATATGTGAGTGCCCAACCCACTGCAGCCCCAGCAAATG
>DAOVCZ010000264.1 GCA_030669775.1 Chloroflexota bacterium
CGTTGGCGGACACTCGATGGGTGCTGATACATCCATGTACCTTGCTTCAATATACCCAGATCAGGTGCGGGGTATTTTTATGGAAGATCCGCCGATCGCCATTCCAGGTGAACCTTTGTTTGGTGGTGAGGTGGGAGAAAAGTATGCAGATCCCGGAAAGATGATCTCCAATATTATGCGTATGTTTAAGATCTTGCCCATGTTTATCGGCAAACCTTTGGCTCGCAGAATGATGCCCACCTCACCGGATGATGAAATTATCCCCTGGTTGAATTCAAAAAAGCGGCTCAGCGGTGATTTTCTAAGGAGTCTGAGAAATGCATCTCTGGTCCATCAGGTAGAGCCCATAGACTTAATCCAGAAGATCAATATTCCGATGCTCTTGATCATTGGTGATCGGGATAGGGGCGCTATTGTCTCAAAAGAAGTCGCTCATGAATTGGCTGGTGCTGTTCCCAATCTCAAAGTCGTCCACCTGGCAGGCGCCAGTCATGACATCCGCCGGGCGAAGTTTGAGGGGTATATGCAGGCCTTGCGGGAATTCCTGGTTGAAGTGTATCAATAATAAATGGTCTTAAAAGTACCCTTGCCAGTAAAGACGAACCATTTGCATAACTTGAACTGCACAGAATAAAATGGTCTCAAATGGAGTAATGGTGTATCGAACAGGGCATCTTGACCTGATACGTTGAATAAAGGAATGAGAAGGAGTGCTCATTGTGGATGTAATTGAATTGATAGACCAGATGACTTTAGAGGAAAAAGCCTCGCTTTGTTCGGGTTTGGATTTTTGGCACTTGAAGGGCATTGAGCGGCTTGGAGTACCATCCATTATGGTCACCGATGGTCCCCATGGTCTGCGCAAACAAGCCGGAAATAGTGACCATGTTGGTCTCAACGAAAGCGTTCCTGCTACCTGCTTTCCCACCGCCTCCGCACTGGCAGCCACCTGGAACCGCGATTTGGTCTACCAGGTTGGGCAGGCGCTTGGTGAAGAATGCCAGGAGGAAAAAGTTGGCGTGATATTGGGTCCGGGAGTCAATATCAAACGCTCACCCTTATGCGGTCGAAACTTCGAATATTTTTCAGAGGATCCATACCTTTCTGGGGAGATCGCCAAGAGTCATATCAGCGGTGTGCAGAGCCAGGGGATCGGCACATCCCTCAAACATTATTCCGTCAACAATCAGGAATTTCGGCGCATGACGATCGATGCCATTGTAGATGAACGAGCGCTGCGGGAGATTTACCTGGCTGGTTATGAGATCGCGGTGAAAGATTCTCAACCCTGGACAGTCATGAGTGCTTATAACAAAGTAAACGGCACGTATTGCAGCGAACATGCGTATCTAATGAAGGATATCCTTAAAAAGAAATGGGAGCATGTGGGTCTGGTTGTCACCGATTGGGGGGCGATGAATGAGCGCGTCGCTGGACTCCAGGCAGGCGTTGAGCTGGAGATGCCAGGGACCAGGAATGGTAACGATGCCAGGATCGTCGCCGCAATTCAGGGTAACCGTTTAGATGAAGCTGTTCTCGATCGAGCGGTTGAGCAGATCCTGACGATGATCTTCAAAGCCGCGGAAACACTCGCTGAGGATTACAAATACGACCGTCAAGCCCACCATGCGCTTGCCAGAAAAGTGGCCGGAGAAGGCGCGGTACTGCTCAAGAATGAAAATGGAATCTTACCCCTGCAGAAAACAGCTAAGGTTGCCCTGCTTGGAGAATTTGCCAGAACACCACGCTTCCAGGGGGCAGGCAGTTCGCTGATCAATCCAACCAAATTAGATAACATCTTCACTGAAATTATCAATCTTGTGGGCAGTGAGAATATCTCCTTTGCTCCAGGCTACCCGCTCAAGGGGGATCAAGTTGATCATCAACTGATCCGTGAGGCTGTCGCAATTGCCGAGGATGCTGAAATCGTGGTGATTTGTGCCGGTCTGACCGACTTTAATGAAGTCGAAGGTTTGGACCGCGAGCATATGGCCTTATCCCAAAGTCATGACGCGCTGATCGATGCAGTTGCCAAGGTGCACTCAAAAGTGGTCGTTGTACTGAGCAATGGTTCCCCGGTTGAGATGCCCTGGGTAGATCAGGTACAGGCGATCTTAGAAGGCTACCTGGGAGGACAGGCTGGTGCAGGTGCCATTGCCGATATCCTTTATGGTGAGATTAATCCCAGTGGGAAGCTGGCAGAAACTTTCCCCATCAAGTTGGCAGATAATCCCTCGTATCATTACTTCCCTGGTGGCCCAAAAATCGTCGAATACCGGGAGAGTATTTATGTCGGATATCGATACTATGACACCGCTGGTCAAGAGCCGCTCTTCCCCTTTGGTCACGGACTCAGCTATACCACTTTTGAGTATCGGGATATGCGTCTCAGCCAGAGCACGATTGCTGACGCCGAGAAGCTGAATGTCACTTTGACTATCAAAAACACAGGTCAAGTGGCTGGAAAAGAGATCGTTCAGGTTTATGTGCGCGATATTGAATCAACTCAATTCAGACCGCATAAAGAGTTAAAGGGTTTTGCTAAAATCTCGTTGGAGCCGGGTGAAGAATCTGAGGTAGGGTTCGAACTAGATCGCCGCGCCTTTGCATATTACAACACCGATCTCAGGGATTGGCACATCGAATCGGGAGAATTTGAGATATTAGTCGGTGCCTCATCGCGCGATATTCGCCTCTCTGAGATCGTGAACGTGGAATCAAGCCAACCTTCGGCTGGTGCAGCAGACCGGGATAACCTGGCGGTTTATTACGATCTTCATAAAGATACTCGGGTTCAGCAGGCAGAATTCGAAACTTTACTGGGCAGACAGGTACCAAGTAATGAGTTCATGAAAGGCGAATCTTATACGATCAATACACCGATCAGCGATATGCGCGAATCGTTCGTCGGCAGGTTGTTGGCTGGTTACATGAAAAGGCAGGTTAATGCCCTGATCAAGGGCGGAGACGAAGATAGTCCCACCGCGCTCCTGCTAGAATCTATCGTCAGGGAAGCTCCGCTCAGGACCATGTTGATGACTGGTGATGGGGCAGTCTCACGAGAGATGCTGGACGCGCTGCTGATCATGATCAATGGAAAGTTCTTTAAAGGACTCGGCGCGCTGATCAAAGCCCTCAGAAA
>DAOVCZ010000164.1 GCA_030669775.1 Chloroflexota bacterium
GAGTCTACTTGTTCAGAAATATACAGAATCACAAAATTAACTTGTATTTAACCTATCTTTAACAATCCATTCCAGACCCGTTAACCCGCTCGTGATATTCTTCGTTAAATATTAGAATTTTTAAGGAGTGAAAAGAATGAAGCGTTATTCAATTACGATATTTTCCATATTTTTACTAACCGCGGTGCTACTTGGTGCTTGTGCTTCAGCGACAACTCAAGCACCAGCTCCTGAAGCAGCAGTTGAGACGGAAGCCCCTCAAGTTGAGGAGTCTCCGACTGAAGTACCTGAAGAGTCTACACAAGCGGAAGAATCGTTGAACAAAGTTCACCTTCCCGAGGTAGATCCAGCTGCTGTCGTCGGCGATATCATTTCTGCTGGTAGTTCGACTGTCTTCCCCCTGGCAGAAGCCATCGCAGTGCGCTTTGAAGAAGAAGGCTACACCGGCAAGATCACCATTGACAGCATCGGTTCTGGCGCTGGCTTTGAGCGCTTCTGTGTAGCCGGCGAGACCGACGTCTCCAACGCCAGCCGCGCTATCAAGGACTCAGAGGTCGAAAGCTGCCAAGGTATCGGACGTGAGCCGATCGAGTTCCGCATCGGCACTGACGCCATGGCCTTCGTGGTCAGCCTTGAGAATGATTTCCTCGAAGACCTGACCCTCGAACAGCTGGCCCAGGTGTTCTCCACTGCCCAAACATGGGCTGATATCGATCCCAGCTTCCCCGATGAGACCATCCTGCGCTATGCTCCCGGCACCGACTCTGGCACCTTTGACTACTTCGTTGAAGAGGTCATGGGATCTGCATTTGACGATGATGAAGACGCAGGCAAGGCTGCCATCCTCAGCGCTGAGAACATTCAGTTCAGCGAAGATGACAATGTCCTCGTCCAGGGTGTCGCCGGCAGCCCTTACGCCATCGGCTTCTTCGGCTTCGCCTATGCCCAGGAGAACCCGGATATCATCCGCCCAATCTCACTGGAAGGCGTCACTATATCCCCCGAAACAGCTGAAAGTAGTGAATACCCCATGGCTCGCCCACTGTTCATCTACTCGGATGCGGGTATCATGCAGTCCAAACAGCAGGCAGCCGATTACATCAACTTCTTCCTGACCTATGTCAATGATGAAATATACGATGTCGGTTATTTCCCTGCCTCCGTCGAAGCAATAGATGAAGCCAGGCAGAGTTGGTTAGATGCAATGGGTCAATAGATAAAAAAAAACAGAATCCTTCGTCGCGCCAGACTGTCACACCGGATTACAGTCTGGCGCGTTAGATATTTTCCCAAGCAGGATGAATGCAATAACGCTCACACAAATCTTAATATAATGATTAATCAAAAATACACTGGAGAAACAATATAATCCATGTATGAAGCAAAGAATGCCCAATTTCCGGCAACATCGACTGATGAAGCTGATTATATGGACCTGAGAAGTCAACCACGCATTCATGAATCAATTATTAAAGGCTTCTTGATTTTCAGTGGAGTTATTTCTATCCTGACCACAGTCGGGATAGTTGTATTTCTCGGTCAAGAAGCCTTACGCTTCTTCACCGATCCACAAGTATCCCTCGTAGAATTTTTCACAGGCACAGTCTGGCAGCCGCAAATCTATAAATTCGGAATCCTGCCTCTCCTTTCTGCTACAGTGATGTCTTCTTTGATAGCTATGGGTTTAGCAATTCCAATTGGATTAAGTGTAGCGATATATCTAAGTGAATACGCATCCCAAAGAATACGCAGCATAATTAAACCGTCCTTAGAGATTCTCGCTGGGATCCCAACTGTTGTACTGGGCTTTTTTGCATTAACTTTCATGACTCCTCTTCTACGCAGTATCCTGGGAAATGACGTCGTCCAGATTTACAACGTGTTTTCTGCAGGGGTTGTCATGGGGATCCTTATCTTGCCTTTGATCAGCTCAATGACCGAGGATGCCTTGCATGCTGTGCCCAATACTCTTCGAGAAGGTGCCTATGGCTTGGGGGCGACAAAATTAGAAGTCTCTACCCAAGTTGTCCTTCCCGCTGCTATTTCGGGGATCGCAGCTGCAATCATATTAGGAATCTCAAGAGCCATTGGGGAGGCAATGATAGTCGCTATTGCCGCTGGTGCAGGACCCAACTTTACAATCAACCCCTTCGAAGCTGCAGAAACGATGACTGGACATATCGTTCGGATTAGTGGAGGTGACATCAGCTACGATTCTCTCGATTACAACAGCTTATTTGCGATCGCCCTCATGTTGTTCCTCTTTACTTTAACGCTTAATATCCTCAGCCAGAGGATTATCCGGCGTTTCCGGGAGGTTTATGAATGAGCGATTACGAAAAACCTTCCATGGATTTATTCCAGCCCAATTACGATCGACCAGAAGCTGATCTCTTTGAAGACACTCTGGATAAACGCCATAGAGTAGGCAGAGTTTGGAAAGTCGTTTTTCAGATCTCCACAGTTATCGGCATCATTGCTCTGGCCACACTTATCCTTAAGATATTCAACGACACAATGGGATATGCGGCGATCCAGTACAAAAAGAATCCAGCGACCATTTCAACCACGGGTAAATCGCTGGAAGAAATGAGCTGCTCTGAACTTTGGCCGATATTGGCTGAGAATGTCTCCAAAAACCGGCTGCGGACTATTGAGAGAGAAAAGATCCTTGAGGAGAGAACCAAGACTGAATGCTATAACCTGGTAATGTTTGAAGTTGCGGAACCAACTGTTAAGAAAACTTGGCCCCTTTTGGCTTCGCTAATTAATTATCAGGAAATTCAAGCTTATACAGCAGAGAAATACCCCGAAGGGGATTTGACCTTTAAAGTATGGATTACCAAATCATTTATCCTTTCCCCACAAAGCGATGATCCTTTGAAGGCGGGTATAAAGACCGCTATCCTCGGTTCCCTCTTCATCATACTTATTGTGATTATCATTTCATTTCCGATCGGCGTAGCTGCGGCGATCTATTTAGAAGAATACGCTACCCAAAATCGGATCAATAACATCATCCAAACCAATATCAACAATTTAGCCGGAGTACCTTCCATTATCTATGGGATGTTGGGTTTAGCAGTCTTTGTGCGTTATCTGGAACCAATTACCAGCGGGGCATTATTTGGTTTCTCGGATCCGACAACTGCAAACGGCCGCACAATCCTCTCTGCTGGGCTTACCTTATCTCTTTTGATCCTTCCTGTTGTGATCATCAATGGCCAAGAAGCCATTCGCGCGGTTCCTAATTCATTACGACAAGCCAGCTACGGCATGGGAGCCACAAAATGGCAAACAGTTTGGTCGCATGTTCTGCCGAATGCTTTACCCGGCATCTTAACTGGGACGATCCTGGCAGTATCGCGCGCCTTTGGTGAAACAGCTCCGTTAGTGGTCGTCGGCGCAGCAACGTTCATTACTTTTAGTCCGGAGAGCATATTTTCAAAATTTACCAGCGTCCCAATTCAAATCTATCAATGGACCGCCCGACCCCAAGATGCCTTCCAAAATATCGCCGCAGCTGCAATTATTGTCTTGTTAGTGCTTCTATTGGTATTAAATGCAACTGCGGTCTTCTTGAGAAACCGTTATAGCCGGAGGTGGTGATGAATCTAGGAATTCATCTTGATACTACAGTCAACCAAACTATTATCGAAGAAATCAAGGAACCAGATATCATCCATGCAATCGAGGCAAAAGATTTAAATGTATTCTATGGTGATTTCCTCGCTGTTCGAGAAGTCGATCTGGTCATTCAAGCACAGAAGATTACTGCACTCATCGGCCCTTCCGGTTGTGGAAAAAGCACTGTGTTGAGATCGTTTAACCGGATGAACGATTTGATTCCCACTGCCAGGACTACAGGTGAAGTACTGTTTCATGGAAAGAATATCTACAAAGAAGGCGTTGACCCGGTGGAAGTACGTAAACGTATTGGGATGGTTTTCCAGAAACCCAATCCATTTCCAAAATCTATCTATGAGAATATCGCCTGGGGAGTCCATATTAATGGTTTTAAAGGTAGTAAATCGGATATGGACAATCTTATCGAGCAAACACTGCGTAGTGCTGCATTATGGGATGAGGTCAAAGATAAGTTGCATGACAGCGGACTATCTCTGTCTGGAGGTCAACAGCAGCGCTTATGTATCGCCCGGACAATTGCCATAAGACCTGATATCATTCTTATGGATGAACCCTGCTCAGCCTTGGATCCAATATCCACATTAAAAATCGAAGAGCTGATGCGTGATTTATCCGAAGAGTATACGATTATAATTGTGACACATAACATGCAGCAGGCGGCCCGCGTCTCTGAATTTACAGCATTTTTCTCGTTAACTGAAAATCGGGCTGGTGTCTTGATGGAATATGGGCTAACAATTCAACTATTCACCAACCCCAAAAACAAAATCACTGAGGATTACATTACAGGTCGCTTTGGATAATTTAATTTCCGGTGTCAGATATCCAGAGGAGGAATAGACGATGACTTCAATTAATCCAAGAGAAACCCTCGATCGAGCAATACAAGAAGTACTGGACGAAGTACTTGTATTGGGGAGTATGGTAGAAGAAGCAATTCAGGCATCTGTCGAATCCCTCAAGCAACGCGATATCCACGCATCACAGAGAATTTACTTCGCTGACGAGAACATCAATGCCAAACACTTTGAAATCGAAGATGCTTGCATTGTGCTCATTGCTACTCAACAACCCATGGCCAAAGACCTTCGCCTGCTAGCTGCTGTATTAGAGATTGTCACTGAATTAGAGCGCATTGGCGATTACGCCAAAGGGATTGCGCGGATCAATATCCTTATGAGCGATGAACCGCTTGTAAAACCGCTGATCGATATTCCCCGCATGTCAGAATTAGGCATAGATATGCTGCACCGGGCGTTAAGTGCCTTCGTCTCCGGTGACGTGGACGCTGCTCGATCAATTCCAAAAGAAGATGATATGATCGATGCTCTTTACAACCAGGTCTATCGTGAACTTGTTACATATATGATCGACGATACCTCTAC
>DAOVCZ010000225.1 GCA_030669775.1 Chloroflexota bacterium
TGGAGAAGCGCATTCCTGATGGGCGCATACCACCTGGCAGCTGGCATTACTGGTTGCGCCAAATGGGTTTCTCTCGCCCGGCAATTGACCACATTATGGTCCTGGCATCACGAGGCCGCGCAGAGTGGATCGAAGCTGATCAAGTCACCTGATGCTTGATTTCTGCTCGTGTATGGAATTGTGCTGACTTATTGTGACCATTCGGTCGGGGTGCGATCCCAGCGATGACCTTTTAGAGTTGCATGCAGTGATGTTGGCAGGGGACCAGCGTCACTGGTTGCGATATTGCTTTCTACATGCTCAATCTTGCGCATACCTGGAATAATGGTGCTGACGACAGGATTATTGAGGATAAAGCGCAGCGCCATTTCTGGCATAGTCATGTCTGGGGGAACAACTGGCTTCAAGCGATCGGCATGTTCTACGCTAGACTCGAGGTTTTCAGGCACAAAATAAGAATTACGCCAATCCCCCTCTGGCCACTTACTTTCCAATGTCAGGCTACCAGTGAGCGTGCCTTCATCAAAGGGCACCCGGGCGATCACAGCCACATCCATTTCCTGGCAGGTTGGGAAAAGCTCGTCTTCTGGGTTTTGATCGAAAATGTTATAGATCACCTGCACCACATCGATGAGACCGGAGCGGATTGCTTTAACCCCATTCCAGGGCTCCCAACGATTCATGCTGATACCGACTGCCTGGATTTTCCCTGCGCGGCGCAATTCTTCCATCTTTTTTGCCCAACGGTTGTCATCTAGCCAGCTGTCTTCCCAGGTATGGAATTGGATTAAGTCAATTGTATCGACACCAATATTCTTCAAACTCCGCTGGACATATTCTTCGATATGCTGGGGAGGATAGCAATCGTCCAGGGTAAATTCCCTTCGACTGGGCCACTTCTGATTCTTGGGGGGGATCTTTGTGGCCGAGTACAACTTTTTCTCTGGGTTTTGGTGGATGATCTGGTTGAGAAGTTTTTCGCTGTACCCTTCACCGTAAGCCCAGGCGGTATCAAAAAAATTGCAGCCCAGATCGATAGCCTTTTGTAATGACCGCAATGATTGAACGTCTTCCGAACCGGTCCAGCCCCCCATCCCCCACATGCCATAACCGATCTCGCTGACATTCCAACCAGTGCGTCCGAAACGCCGGAATTCCATAGTGATTTCCTCCAAGTATTATCAGGTGCTTGTTACTCCAGAACTATAATGCCTGATCTCAATTGTGAAAAGGGCCAGCCGGTGAATTCTTTAGCTGCTGATTATTTAAATCGGGAGCTGTAATTTTCGCTTTGGATTATGGATAGAGATAATTCCATCTTGTTCACTTGATCCACGCATTGTGATCAATTTCAATCAATACCTTGATCGACACGCTATCCAGGGACTAGAAAAGGTAAACCTGGAAGAAGTGTTATCTTCCAGGTTAAGTTAATTAGGCACGGATTGAAGTTTACACTCCCGGGATTATCCCCTATGGAAGATCCCAATAAGCAATTTCATCCACTAAGACTTTCACGTCTGGAGTATTAACTGACCCAATGAAAACCCCAAATCTACCTTCCCTGTGGGTATCATCCTGAAACTCCCCAATTAATTTGCCGTTTGCATACACGGAAAACTGGTTTCCGTTAACCATAAGCCCGATGCGGTTTATTTGATTCGATCCAGCATTTATGTGTTCGCTGGGCGTCCAGTCGACCAGCTGCACGTATTTTTGCCCATTCCACCGGCGCAGTGAATAATGTCCGTCGCAAGAGATTCCATACAGGTAACCGATATACCCTTGATCGGTTTTAACTGCACGAACCATCGTCCCGTATTGGTCCTTTCCAGAACATTGTTTCGTCTTGGTAGTCATTTCCAGATAGTAATCACTGATCACTGGCCAAGTGAGAATCCAACCGTTGTAATGATCAGGATTGAAAGCCGTCATAACCAAGTTTGAATCTTTCACCTCGAAGGAGACATGCTTGTCTGTATACAGCGGCCAGTTATTTCCATTGGTGAAGGTGTCATAAAAAGCGGGTTCACCTAAACCAGCTTTGGGATCGCTGGCATCGAGAGTTGGAGTAGGTGGCGGGGGAGACGTCGCAGTCGCGGCAGGCTCAGTTGGGATGGCAGTCGGTGCTGTTGTCGGCACAGCAGTCTCGGTAATATCTGATAAGACGGCTGTCTGGGTTGGCTCTGGGAGTGGGCCTTCTGTTGCTGCTGGGGTTAATGTTTCCACAACCTCAGTCAATTGGGCGATGATCGTCTCGGCAGCTGCAGTATTCGCCACCGATTGGTCTAGTGGAGGTGCTTCAGTTGAGGCGGGTAAATTGCATGCAGCCAGAATGATCCCAATAAATACTAAAGCGAGCGCCATAAGTGATCCTTGAATGCGCATAATGTTCATCCTTTCAAATCTATGAAAGTGCTCCTAGGTGATATTGCATAAATTCTATTATATAACGTGTTCCCATAATATTTTGTTCCAATCTTGACCGGGCTGGAAGATTGGCGACGGGATTTTTTCTCTTATTGGGAAAATACCCAGGTGTCTCTTGTTCATTTCAGGGTTTTTGATAGTTGTTTTATAACCTGGCCAATAATTCCTCTTTCTTCTGGTTGAATTCCTCTTCAGATAGAATACCCAGATCACGTAATCGATCGAGACTGGCGATTATCTCAAGGATGTCCTCCGTTGGCGGGTCAGCACCATCACCTTGCTCTAGACGCTCTTTCGCATTCAACATGGTAGTCTTAAAAACAATGGGTTCCTCAATGCGGCGGAAAAGATTAACCCCAAATTCGCTTGCGGTAAGGATCTCAATATCTCCATAGTTGAAGAGACGGCCAAATGCTGATTGCTCCATTTTCACATCCGTTACTTTCACCAATGACGAGTCGGTGACATTTTTACTGAGAATCCCCGAAATCTGGATTACTCGCCGGTTGGTGACGATATACTGGCGATTCGTCCAATCCAAGATATCTCTGATCATGGTGGATAGAGGCAGCAAGAGCAAAATGGTCCCCACTGCACCGATCAGCAATGCGAATTCGGATAAATAAGCGCCGGCGATGATGGTGAGCGCGATCAATATCAGGATAATGATGATCTCAAGCACGATTGCCCTGACTAATATAAACCAGTGTTGGTGGGCGATCAGAATGATCTTCTCTCGCTCACCTAACAGACTTTCAACATACCCAGCCATAGGATGTCCTCTTTTTCAGGTTGTATGAACTCAATTGATGCCAATCCTGGCAATGTCGATTTCTATACCAATAATTATAACTTTGATCCGCCAAAATATTGCCACTGATGGAGCAAAAGTGCCCTTGATCACTAAATAATAGGTCAATTAATGTATATTCCACCGAATCTGTGAACAGTTATAATCCTGATCATCACTGAAGGAGTTTACGAGTAGAGTGGATTGGCAGAGAGAAGTAGCCCGCCTAACCCATGCGGTGGAAGAAATCTTTGATCGGATTAAGTATCGTCAAGTCAATGGCACTAGGCCACTGACGATTATCCCATACCTGGGATTCGGGTCGGCTGAATTTATAGATTTGAAAGGTCGGGTTCTCGAAGACTCTGGTATTAAACCCTCCAGAGAAACGGATCGGATTTGGAATAATCTGCTCAATATGTACCGCAGATTTGAGAGCGATGAAGTGCCC
>DAOVCZ010000109.1 GCA_030669775.1 Chloroflexota bacterium
CCATTTGGAGCACATCTCAAAAATCATCGGACAGGCTCAGGATGCACGCGGTCTATGATCCCCCTGATCGTACCTGTCCAGAGATTTCAAGAATAAATTGGTCAGCAACATTATCTTGGCGTACAATTTGACCTTACTCCAAACTCGAATCACTTGATATTTGCGATCGCAATAAAATAATCCCTGACCAGCTTGCTTGGTGGAGTCACTTAAACCGAGGCGAACCACATCGTTTTAAATACATTATAAAAGGGCAAGGTATTTAGATTAATTATAAAAATCAAGTAACTGCTCAGCCTTCGTAATAAACATCCACTTTTGTCATTGCGAGGAGCGTTTTTTGCGACGAAGCAATCTCCACAAGGGCGTTTTCGATAAAAAAAACCGGGAGACTGCTTCAGCAAAAACCGCTTCGCAGTGACATGGCTGAGTAGTTACAAAATCAATTAATGTCTGCAGTGGGGATTGTAAAATGAAAAGTCGTCCCCTGCCCCAATTCACTCTCGAACCAAAGTTTACCGCCCTGCATTTCAACCAGCTTCTTCGTAATGCTCAAACCGAGGCCAGTTCCCGTAGTCTCACGCACCCGGTTATCTTCAGACCGGAAGAACTGTTGAAAAACGTTCTTCTGATCTTCCGGGCCGATTCCGATCCCATCGTCTGCCACGGATACATGGATCACCTGGTCTGCATCTTCCTCATCCCACGGATTGGGGATTTGTTCGGCTTGGATCTTTATCTGCCCTTCAGTAGGCGTATATTTATGTGCATTACTGATCAGGTTGGTGAGAATCTGAACTAGGCGAGTATTATCGCACCACATGGGTGGCAAATCTTCGGGCAGTTGAATTTCTAGTTTCTGTCCTTTACTTTCGATCTGCGTTATTAACAAGCTGATGACTTCATTGGTGATATCCTCCAGCGACTCGCTGGAGAACTGGAGCTGCAGCTGACCCGCTTCGATGCGAGAAATATCTTGCAGATCGGAGACCAGGGTACCCATACGTTCAGCATTCGAGCGGATGGTGGTTAGAAAATCCGCCTGCCCATCACTGATCGATCCCACCGCGCCTCCCACCAACAAATCGCTGTATCCTTTTATTGAGGTCAAGGGATTTTTGAGCTCGTGGGCAGCTGCAGAGACAAACTCGCTCTTGGCACTGTTTGCGGCTTGCAGCTCAGCATATAGCTGTGCATTTGAGATGGCGATCGCAGCATGATCGCTCAAACGGGAGAGAAATGCAACGATATCTTTCTCGAATCCTGAGCTGTTGGTACTCTCCAAGAAAATGACGCCAATGACTCCAGATTCACGCCGGATGGGAATAAGTATTTGACTCTGCGCCTGGGGTAAAAAGCTCCAGTCTGTGCTCCTCCCCAAACTTGAAGGTTCCGGAAGGTGAATGTCGGATTGCTGCCCACCATCACCAGATCTTTTTGGAACGGTAATTAAGGGTCGCTCATCACTACTGTTGAGCAGCTTTTCAAGTCCAGGAAGTTCCGTTTCTCGAAATGATCCTTCACTGTTGAAGCTGTCGTTTGGATATCCTTCAGCAGCAATCACACACAATCCATCTTCTTCTATCGATCCGATCAAACCAGCCGCGGCTTTAGAATGTCGCATGGCTGATTCGAGTGTTATCGATATGACCCGCTCAAAATCCAAACTTGCATTAAGTTCACGATCGATGCGCTGCATCACGGATAGTTCATCAACCCGGGCTGCCAGCGCCTGGTCTGTTTGAGTATAAAGACGGGCATTTTCAATCGCCACCGCAACTTGACCAGCAAATGCAGTCAACAATTCCAGATCTTTAGGATTGAAAGGTGAGCGGTCCATTTTGTTCAGAATTTCCAGAACACCGATAACGTGATCCTTGACCACCAAAGGGACAACCAGCAGGTCCTTAGTTGAGAATCCGGTTTTTTCATCAGCGTTAAACCAATCATCACTCTCGCGGACATCATTTTCAATTATGGCTTGCTTGGTCTTCACCGCTTTGCCAACCAGTCCAACACCTGCTGGTAATCGCTTTCCCTTTAAATCTGGTCCAACAGGACCGATCGCTACCTCAAAAACCGATTCACCGGTCTGATCATCCACTAACAACAAGCTGCCAGCTTCACAATCTAAGATTTCAACCGCGCTTTCCATAATGCGGTTCAATAATGGCTCGAGGTCGAGAGTGGAAGTCAAGCTGCGAGTGAGTTCATTGAGAGTTGCCATCTGGCGGGCTTGTTTCTGAGATTCTTCGAGCAAACGCGCCTTTACAATAGCACCCGCAACCAAGTCCGCCACCGCCTGAAGCAGATTCAACTGTTCTGGTGAGTACATAATCCTCGGATCACGACTACCCAGGCTCACTGCTCCGATGGTCTCTGCCCCAGCATTGAGCGGAACACTCATCCAGGCATGAATATTATCCGAATCCGGAGAAATTCCTCGCCTCTTACATTCTCCAATATAATCCACCGTGACAATGGCATATTGGCTGCGAACGACATCAGCTTCTAGACTCTGGTTTACCAGGTAGGAATGATTTTCGCGACTGGAAATACGCTGATTATCTGCAATATAAAAGACATGGTGGAAGTCATCCCCGGATTCTGTTTTTAATGTTATGCGGAAATCAACCGTAGTCACAAGTTTCCTTGTCTCGGTATAGAACATCTCCAACAATTCGTCAAAAGCCAATATTTGGTTTATTCCCTCGGCAACTTTAGTAATCGTATCCATCTCGTGGATGCGACGTTCAAGTGCTGACACAACCTGCGAGCGTTCCAAAGCAAGGGAGGCCTGATCACAAAGCGATTCAAGGTAATCAATGTCCTGAGTTGAATAAGGTTCTCCAGATTGGCGAGCTCCCAATGCCAACCAACCTACCATCCCTGATTGGCCACGGATTGGAACGAACAATTCAGCTCGCAGCACTGCCAGACGGGCTTGATCCACCAGCAAATTTTCCGGCAGCTTGCTCCCATCTCCCAAGAAAATCGTCCCGCTGCGTTTAATAAGCAGGTCAACTAATGCACCGCTCCTTGCAAAGCGGATATCGCTACGTCTGGTGCCATCTTCATCGGGCGCGGCAACATAATACGTATTGGATTCATCAATCGTATAAATATAAAACCGTGCGGGAGAAAGTGACCCATTGACAAATTCCTGGAGCAGGAGAAGAATACCCTCAAAGTCAGTCATCCGAGTCAGTTCATGGCCAAAAGTCTGCAGGCTTTCTTGATAAATTTCTCGACCTCTAAAGAAAGCCAGGTCGACTCGTTTCTGGAGACTGGTTCGTAATGGATAGATCAGCAAGGCAATCAGGAATACAGCTGTCCCAACCAGGATCGGATGACTATTCTCCAATAAGTCCCCAACTAATAAACTAAGACCACTCACTAATAGTGCATAACTACCCGCGACAAAAACTAGCAAGCTTCCATAAATAATCCCCCGTTTGAGTAAAGTGTCTGTGCCTAATAATCGATAGCGAAGAATAGTATAGGTAAGAAATACCGGAAAGGCGCTCACTGATAGAAAAATAAATGGCGATAATTGAATGTCTTCTCGAATTAGGTGTATGGACACCCAGATGAGTAAAGGACCAAATGCGATCCCTGAACCCCACAGGATCAGTCGCGCTTGTTCTCTGACCATTGGAGATGGAGAACCATAACGGCGAATCAGCGTCGATCCGAGGAAGAATGCCAATGAGAGGCCAATAAAAATCATCTCCAAGAGCCAGATTGTGGCAAAGCTGCTGGTGTAACCTGAATTCACCTGGATGAATAAGGCAAGCAAGATCAGCACGGCTGATGGGAGATACCCCATGTAACGTAAGCTGGGGTACTGAAAATTAACCCGAGCTTGCTCGGGATAAATTAATGCCAAGTTTATGAGCGCTCCTCCAGAAAGCGCAGTCGAGACAACCCAAATGGTTAACAAGCGCTGTGAGGTATATGCATCAAACAAACAAAACAATCCAATTGCAGTGGCAGTCCCAAAAAGTGAATATACCTGTCCAACCACATCGTTTCTACGCTGACCGAATACCCAGATACTGCTGAACAAGAACACCAATCCAAGGAAATAGGGTAAATAGAGATAAACCCAGCGTTCATTCAAAGATAAATCAGTGTGTATTTTTAACCAATTATCTGCCAGGATAGGTACACTCACCAGAACAATAACCCCCAGAACCTGGAAAACTAATAGAATCACCAGGTTGATTTTGTCCCCCCACAGCAGTCGGTGACGCGTGATCACTACATTCTGTATGCTAGGCATAGATGGATTGTATTGCAGTGATAAGGGAAGCGCAAGAAAAAAGGGCTAATGCTAACCAGAGTGTAAGGTTTGAACCCTGAAATTACGTCTGGTCAATCATCCTAAGGAAATCTTCAATCGCGATTTGATGACCAACATCATGCTGAGCTTTTTCAGAGAGATACCATTTGTGCTCCAATATCTGGCAGTATAGCTCAGCTGGATCACTATCATCTTTGAGCAGTGAGCGGATTCCAGCCAAAGCAGGCAGGTAAATCTCCTGCAGCCATTTAAAGGCTACCAGGCTGAGTGGTGTGCTGCGGTTGTGAGCCTGGGAAAGTGTCGCTTTAAGTTCGTGGATCTCGTTCATCATCAAACGAGCCTGCATCTCCTCCGCCTCAACGCCTGTTAAACCCACCAGCTGATCTCGATGGAAATTGCGATCTGCAACCACGACTTGAAATCGGAGTTTGTCACCGACCTCGCCAGATTCTAATAGCACTTCACCAATAGAAAAGCCCAATGAATTTAATACCTGGATCCTTTCCTGGATACGGTATTTTTCGTTTGGGTTGATGATAATCTGACGGGTGATCTCCTCCCAGAGATTCTGATACCGAATGCAAATCGAGGCGCCCGTATCATCCAGAGGAATTCCGTCCATCAGTAGAGTCGCTGCACCTAAACCCGCCAAGTCGCCATCCACATTCTCTTCCATAATCTGTAGATCATGGAAGCGCATAGTTGGAGGGACGATTTCGGGGTGAAGTTCAGCGGTCTCGGCGTCCACCAGGTAAGCTTGTAAAGCTCCTGCATCGCGCCGGAAGAGCGTGTTGGACAGGGAACAATCCCCCCAATAAACCCCTGCCAAATGGAGTTGAACCATGAGACCGGCGATGGCATCCAACAAATGATCCCGGTAGCGTAATAGACTTCTACTCATGAAAAGTGAACGATAAGGTAATGATCGATCGAGGAAACGAGTAATCAATACACTCCGCTTTCCCGCCATGGTATTGGTGACAGCATGCCCAACAGCTGTTACGGCTGGTAAACGCATCTCCTCCATAGAAAGGAGCAGATTGAATTCATTTTCAGCCAAGTCAGATGGCATCTCTTTGATCGCATAAATCGTTCCTAAGTAGTTAATAAACTCCACCGGATGGCGGGATAACCCGCGGGGAACATCTTCCAGGTATTGGCAATGGAGAGACCATTCGCTCAGAGGATATTCCCATGGCAGATCTTGGAAGTCAGGTTGCCCAGGGCGTAAAAAAATGTCCACCGGTGTAGAGGGAGTCATTATCTGATCACTGGATGGCAAACTTACGTGATTGCTCGACGTATTCCAGGCTTTGGTGGCGGAAATAAGTATTATAGAGTGAAGCGTAATGTCCTCCCTTATCCAACAAATCCTGGTGATCCCCCTCCTCAATAATGCGGCCCTTCTCCAGAACGATGATCCTGTCAGCAGCTTTAACGGTTGACAGTCGGTGGGCGATTAATATACTCGTGGTGCCGGTCAGGATCATGCCCAATGCCTGTTGGATCTGCCACTCCGTAAAAGGATCAATACTAGCTGTGGCTTCATCCAAAATAAAGATCGCTGGTTGCTGTGCCAGGACTCTTAGAAGTGATACGATCTGCCGCTGCCCCATCGATAGACGGGAACCACGTTCACCAACTTGAGTCTCCAGACCTTGCGGCAGGCTATCTAACCATTCTCCATCTCCTATCTTGTAAGCCATCTCCTCGATCGTATGAAAGCCTACTTCGGCGCAGGCATAGCAGATATTTTCGGCTATCGTCCCGGAGAATAAGAAAGGCACCTGTGATACTATCCCCAGCTGGCTGCGATAATTTGATAAATCGAAGGTCCTGATATCCACGCCATCTATCAACAACGATCCTTTCTGGAACTCATAAAAACGGGCGATCAACCTGGCAATTGAGGATTTTCCCGCTCCCGTGTGTCCAACCAGGGCGATATTCTCACCAGGATGGATATGCAGGTCGAAATTCTGTAATACCGGGTCATTTGCCTGGCTGTATCGGAAAGTCAACTCCTCGAACCTGATATCACCTCTCAACACTGGTGCTGGCTGAGAGGCAACCTGCACGACTTTGGATTCTGCGTCGATCAAACCGAATGCACGTTCGGCGGCTGAAAGTCCCGCTTGCACCTGGGCCCAAAAGGCAGACAGATTCAACACCGGGAAGAAAAAATAATCCAAACTTTGGAGGAAAAGATACCAGACTCCAATGGTTATCAACCCCTGGACGACGCTCATACCGCCGACATAAACCAGGATCGCGGTGCCGATCCCTCCCAACACA
>DAOVCZ010000026.1 GCA_030669775.1 Chloroflexota bacterium
ACCATCTTTATTCTAGGAACCTGGATCATGATCACCAACCCGGAGATTATCGGCTACTTTCTGGCTGGGCGCTGGTTGATCGCTATCTTCATTATTGGCCCTTTGATGGCGCTCTCTGCGGTCAGCTTCAGCATCATTGTCTCTTCGCGAGTGAACGACCCGCGCGTGGCAGAACAGGTATCGATGATCATCATTCTCCCGGTGCTGGCAGTATTTTTCGGCCAGATGGCAGGTATCATCATCCTAAATATAACCTTCATGTTGTCCAGCGCGAATGTGCTTGCGTTGTTCGATGCCGTGTTGGTTTTCTTATCAATCCGCCTCTTCCAACGCGAGACGATCATCACTCGCTGGAAATAAAATTCGAAGAACAACATAATGACCGCAACATCCAATATATTACTCACCATTCTGTTTCTGATCTATTCGCAAGGAAATAATCTTCAAGAAGAGCAACTCCAAATACGAATGAGAAAGAATTGGGGATTCTCCTCCGGCACAGGCAAGATCCAAGGAACTTTCACGATTATCTCCAGTGGACCTGATGATCTATCCCGGGTTGTCTTCTACATTGACGATCAAGTTCTGGGTGAAGTGAACGAAGAGCCCTTCAACTTCCAGTTCAACACGGATAGTTACTCCCTTGGACCTCACCGGCTGTACGCCCTTGGCTACACAAATGGGGGTAAAGGGTTATCCTCAAATATCCTGCAAGTTGAATTTGTCTCTTCTGAAGAAGGATGGCAGACTGCGATGAATATTATCATCCCACTGGTGGTGATCATCCTGGGGGCAGTCGGATTGGCATTCTTGGTGCCACTTATCTTCACTCGGGGGAAGAAGGAACAATTGCCGCCCGGCGCGCCGCGAAATTACGGGCATTATGGCGGTGCGATCTGCCCAAAATGTAAGCGCCCATTCAGCCGCCATATCTATGGCTTAAATCTTGGTCTGCACAAATACGACCGTTGTCCATACTGCGGAAAATGGAGCCTCGTCAGACGGGCTTCTCGGGAAGAATTGGAAGCCGCTGAAGCGGCAGAAATTCAGGCCGCTCAAGAAGGTGTATTTGAACCCGAGAAATCTAAGGAGGAGGAATTGCGCAAAGATATCGAAGATTCGCGATTCGAGGACCTGTGAAGTTGGCAGCCTCTATTCCCAATCCAGACAAGAGCGACGCCCAAAATGTGATTCTTGAATAAAGTACTATTGTATAATAGATCAGTGACAGTTTACACTAGTCGCAGATGAAAAATATATTGATAATGTAGATAGTAAATATCGAACAGAATCATAATTCTTAATCAGGAAGTGGAGGTTGGTGGATGCCCGTTAAGGGATGGATTGAAGTTGATGAACGCTACTGTAAAGGCTGCGACTTATGTGTCAATGCCTGCCCACAGGAGGTAATTAGCCTGGACATGGATCGCCTTACTCCAAAAGGCTACCACCCGGTTTACCTGAGCTCAGAGGGCTGCACCGGATGCGCAATTTGCGCCATCGTTTGTCCGGAAGCAGCCCTGACTATTTATCGCGAAGTGCCTGCCAGGCGGGCGAAAGCTCCTGCATAGGACTTAGGAGTAGTTAAATGGCGAAAGAATTGCTAAAAGGCAACGAAGCTATCGCTGAAGCAGCCATCCGCTCAGGTTTGGAAGCCTATTTTGGTTACCCGATCACACCTCAAACTGAGTTGCTGGAATGGCTCTCAAGACGGATGCCCGAGCTTGGGCGTACCTTCTTGCAAGCCGAAAGTGAGCTGGCGGCGATCAATATGGTTTACGGTGCGGCCTGCACCGGGGCGCGGGTTATGACCTCCTCCTCCAGTCCCGGAATCTCACTGATGATGGAAGGGATTTCCTATATTGCCGGGACAGAAATCCCGGTCGTGTTGGTAGATGTGATGCGCGGCGGTCCGGGATTGGGTAATATCGCTCCTGCCCAGGGAGACTACAACCAGATCGTTCATGGCGGGGGACACGGTGATTTCCACCCCATCGTCCTGGCGCCAGCCAGTGTTCAAGAATCGATCGATCTGACCGTTGAAGCATTCGATTTGGCAGATAAATACCGGGCGATTGTCGTCGTGCTGATCGATGGCAGCATCGGACAAATGATGGAACCTGCCGAATTACCCCCAATGCAGCCGATCCAAAAGCGAAATCAAGAGTGGGCAGTCACCGGTGCAAAGGATCGCGAACGCCGCATTCTCAGCTCCATATACATTGACCCGGAGGATGAAGAGGTAATTAATTTCCGCTTGTTGGAGCGCTGGAATGAGATCGAAGCCAATGAGCTGCGCTATAAAGAGTATTTCATGGAGGATGCTGAACTGGTGGTGATTGGATTCGGAACTGCAGGACGGGTCGCGCTCTCGGCAGTGCGGGCTGCCCGATCAGAAGGAATTCCGGTCGGACTGCTGCGACCAATAACCGTCAGCCCATTCCCATATGCCCGGATTAAAGAGCAGACAGAGTTGGCCTGCGGCATGCTGGTAGTTGAGATGAATTCTGGCCAAATGCTGCAAGATGTGCTAGCAGCAGTTGGTGGCAAGATACCAGTCGAGTTTTATGGACGTATGGGGGGTGTGGTCCCCCTGCCAGATGAAATACTCGCTGAAATCCGGCGTCTGTGCTACGAGCCTGTTGCCCCGAGCGCAAACCCAAGAATATCCTGGATGAATCGCATGAATATCACCAAAAATTAAGGAGTCTGAAGCTATGGGTTTGAACCCACCTGTTGAAACGGTTTACAAACGCCCAGAAACTCTCACCCAAACAGCCACGCATTATTGCCCCGGTTGCACACACGGTGTGGCTCACCGTTTGGTAGCCGAAGTCATGGAGGAGATGAATCTCCAGGAGAAGACTATCGGTGTAGCCTCAGTGGGCTGTTCGGTATTCGCCTACAATTATATTGACTGCGATTTCGTGGAAGCTGCCCATGGTCGCGCCCCTGCCATGGCAACAGGCATCAAGCGCCTGCTTCCAGACCGGATTGTGTTCACCTACCAGGGAGACGGCGATCTGGCCTCGATCGGCATGGCAGAGATCGTCCATGCCGCGGCGCGTGGAGAAAACATAACTACCATTTTCATCAATAATGCCATCTACGGCATGACTGGTGGGCAGATGGCACCCACCACTTTGCCTGGCCAGATAACCACTTCCTCTCCCACAGGGCGGGATATCGAGCAAGCCGGTTTCCCCATCCGCACTGCGGAAATGCTGGCTACCCTGGATGGAGCGGGTTATATCGCCCGGCGCAGCTTGCATGACCCGAAGAATATTCGCAAGGCGAAAAAATCAATCCGCCTGGCTTTTGAAACGCAGCAGAGAGGGCTTGGGTTTTCGATGGTCGAATTGCTGTCCACTTGCCCGACAAATTGGGGACTAAATCCAATTGAAGCTTTGCAGTGGATAGAAGAACGCATGATTCCGGTTTATCCTCTTGAAGATTTCAAAGTCTCCCCCGCACTCAGTCAGGTCAGGGTTTAATCGGGAAAAGGAAATTACATGCAAACTGAAATAGTGATCGCAGGGTTTGGCGGCCAGGGAGTGCTCTTTGCTGGACAGGTTCTTGCATATGCAGCCATGGATAACGGAAAAGAAGTGACCTGGATCCCATCCTATGGGCCTGAAATGCGTGGAGGGACTGCCAACTGCACGGTGATCATCGCGGATGAGGAGATCGGTTCTCCCATGGTACGTCACCCGCAGGCTTTAATCGCCATGAACCTGCCCTCGCTGGATAAATACGAATCATTGATAATTGAACACGGAACGCTGATCGTCAACACTTCTCTAATCGAGCGGCCTGTCCAACGAGATGACTTGCACAGCGTGCTCATCCCAGCCAATGAGATTGCTGAAGCATTGGGTGATAAGCGCATGACAAACATCGTGATGGTCGGAGCTTTGCTCGCTCAGGAACCCGTTTTACCGATCGAAGCCATTGAAGCAGCATTGCAAGACCACCTTCCGGAACGGCACAAAAAATTACTCCCGCTTAATTATCAAGCCCTCCGGGAAGGTGCTGAATTTGTGCGTAAGGAGCGGATAGGATAATAAGCATAACAGAATCACCCTCTGGGATCCTGATCTTCTAGCTACATACATCAAACATCACACTTCATTCTCGTTTCATCACAGATCAATCCACCTGGCATTCATTACCAGCAGGTAATCGGGGTCCAAGCAACTTCAGCGAACATCGAACCACGTCCTTGAAACTCTTTTACGAAGGGGCTGTCTGAAAAAGGCAGCCCCGTCTTCTTTCTATCACACTGAGTTCAAATGTGACTATGTTCGCAATTTGTGGGGAAACTCACTGCGATACCTATGCGCAGATGATTCAAATATTAGTTCACCCACTCAGTTTGAGATCAGCGATTTACTAAAATGTTATTGTCGCACACCAAAAAATCGATTACAATATAATTTAACCCATTATTATCTGAATATATTCGTTTCCCGGAAATATGAGGAGACAAATGATGGATCAGGATCAGTTTATTTATATATGCCCGATATGCTTCCGGGTATGCGAGACGGAAGCCGAGTGCCACGAACACCTGATGGTCTTATGCGAGACAGGTCACCCTGGCGACGAACGTCGCAAACCGGTCTCAGATCAATTCGGGAATTTGGCCTCCCGCGCCCCGCTTTGGTACTTAGAAGCTATAAACAAGGAGAGAAAAGAGTAAGAGAAAATATCTTCTCAATCGTCAACATCGGTTTGCATTTCTACTTAATCGCGGGCTGGATCGGCTCCCAGCTCGTGATTTATTTATCTTCTTGAAATAATGTAGGAGCAAAGCATCCATAGATTTGCCCTGTAGCTTCAAATGTCCATGAAATGTGGATGCTTCGCCCAGAAATTACAAATCCTTAAAGATTAAGGGCTGCCTATAATTCCTTTATAGACAGCCCCTCAAGATTTTATCACCACCGTCTTATTCTTTATTCCATAATCGCCACACCTTTATATTTTAAAGCTGCGTGAGCTGCTGATAAGCGGGCGATCGGGATCCGGAATGGTGAGCAGCTGACGTAATTCTGCCCTATCGAGTAGCAGAAATCGATCGATTCGGGATCACCACCATGTTCGCCGCAAATACCCACTTCCAGATCGGTCCGTGCATCTCGGCCAGTTCGTACGCAGATTTCCATCAACTTACCGACTCCCTCCTTATCGATCGTCTGGAAGGGGTTCTTGGGCAGGATGCCATCTTCCACATATTTAAGCAGGAAGTTGCGTTCGGCATCATCACGACTGTAGCCATACGTCATTTGAGTCAGGTCGTTGGTGCCGAAAGAAAAGAACTCGGCGACATCAGCGATCTCACCGGCAGTAACTGCGGCTCGGGGGATCTCGATCATCGTACCGAATTTATATGGGAATTCAACACCTTTCTCCTGCATTACTTCTTTGGCGATCACAATCAGTCGCGGCTGGATCACATTGAGTTCATTTACCGTTCCGGTCAGCGGGATCATCACCTCGGGTTTGGCATTTATACCTTTGAGCGTGACGTTGGCCGCAGCTTCAAAGATCGCCCGGACTTGCATTTCCACGATTTCTGGCATCATGATGCTCAAGCGAATACCGCGCAATCCCATCATGGGATTGCTTTCATGGAGCCCTTGAACTTGGCTGAGCAAGTTTTCTTTTTCTGCCAAACCCTTAGTCTCACCTTTTACCCGCATGGTGATCACTTCTTCCAACAACTCTTCCTCAGAAGGGAGAAATTCGTGGAGCGGTGGGTCAATCAAGCGAATGATCACCGGGTATCCATCCATGGCTTCGAACAAACCTTCGAAGTCCGAGCGCTGGAAGGGGAGCAGTTCATCCAGGGCAGCCTTTCGTTCAGCCGATGTGTCAGCCAGGATCATGCGCTGCATGGTAGGCAGGCGTTCCTGCTCAAAGAACATGTGCTCGGTGCGGCAGAGTCCGATCCCAACCGCCCCATAGGAGCGCGCCCGGCGGGCATCAGCAGGATAATCGGCGTTCGCCCAAACCTCTAAACCGGTCGTCGGCCAGCCTTGTGGTGCCTTGCGGATACCAGGTGTCCTACTGACCTCATCTGCCCAAGAAAGTAATGTCAGTAGATCAGTTTGTTCTTCCAGCGTGGGGGCAATCGTTGCAATTTTATCCAGGAAGACTTCCCCGCTGGTGCCATCAACCGAAATCCATTCACCTTCATTAACCACTTTATCCTCGACGGTCATCAGGCGTTTCTCAAGATTAAGGCGGATCATGGCTGCACCTACCACGCATGGAACACCAAATTGGCGAGCGACCACCGCTGCATGGGAGGTTGCGCCTCCCTCACTGGTCAAGATACCTTTGGAAGCCAGCATACCATGCACATCATCAGGCTTGGTGAAGGGTCGCACCATGATCACATCCTGACCTTCCTCCTTGGCCATCCGCTCTGCGGTGTCGGCATCAAAATAAACCTGTCCAACTGCCGCACCAGGTGAGGCGTTCACACCTGAAGCGTACAATGTGCCAGTTTCACGCGCTTTTTCCATAGCCTGCAAATCGAATTGAGGGTGAAGCAGCGTATCAACATCTTCGGGCATGACCCTTAAAACTGCTTCTTCTTTTGAAATTAATCCCTCATTGGCCATATCCACTGCGATTTTGACAGCAGCCTTAGCAGTTCGTTTTCCAGTCCTGGTTTGCAGCATCCACAATTTATTTTTCTCAATGGTAAACTCAACATCCTGCATGTCGCGGTAGTGGCGCTCAAGCTTGTCACAAATCTCCAAGAACTCTTTATATGCTTCCGGCATCTCATTTTCGAGATTGCTGATTATTTCCGTGTTGCGAATTCCAGCAACCACATCTTCACCTTGAGCGTTCAGCAGGTAATCACCATAGAGTAAGTCATCACCCGTAGCAGGATCGCGGGTAAAAGCAACCCCAGTACCCGAATCCCAACCCATATTGCCAAACACCATGGTCTGAATATTTACCGCAGTACCGAGATCATGCGCGATTCCTGCTGCGTTGCGGTAATCCACGGCACGTTTACCATTCCATGATTTGAAGACAGCCTCAGTTGCCAGACGCAGCTGTTCATAAGGGTCCTGGGGAAAATCAAATCCCATGTTTTCCTTCACGACCGCCTTAAATTTTTCAACCAGATTTTTCCAATCCTCAGCAGTTAATTCTGTGTCTGACTTAATTCCTTTCTTCTCTTTGTATTCATCCATTGGTCCTTCAAATGCTTCGTCAGGAATGCCCAGGACAACCTTGCCAAACATCTCTACCAGCCTGCGGTAGGCATCGTAGACAAAGGTTTCGTCTCCAGTTAATTCAGCCACACCAGATGCAGTTTCATCATTCAAGCCGATATTGAGCACGGTGTCCATCATGCCTGGCATGGAAAATTTTCCCCCAGAACGGCAGGATACCAAAAGCGGATTGCTGGGATCCCCGAAAAGCTTTCCAGTGGCTTTTTCCACATTGCTCAATGATTCCAACTCCTGATCCCACATCCCGGTTGGAAATTTTCCATCAGCATCCAGATAACTGTTGCATGCTTCAGTAGTGACGGTGAATCCGGGTGGTACGGGCACACCCGCCCGGGTCATATCTGCCAATCCAGAGCCCTTGCCTCCCAAGAGAGCCCTTACGTCCTCCCAATCTCCCCCAACCTCCTCTTCAGCTGTCTCAACCTCGCTGAACAGGTAAACCCATTTCTTTTCAGTCATCTTAATCTCCTAGTTCAAAGTAATTAATGATTGCATAGTTCGCGCTCTTAACTGCCTGGTATATACGCCCAGGGAAATCATGAAATACGCTTCGTTAGTTATCGCCAGGTATGGGAAGTATTCTTCACAAACTGGATGCGTAAGATGCCAAACGCACGGTGTATAGTTTACCACTCGGTTAGGGATTCCACAAAATGTAATTTGTCAGTACAATGGGTGATAATCAGCATCTTTAATAACTTAAACTCAATCTGACATTTGCCCGCTCATCTTTCTCACAAGCAATTTTCACAGGTAAATGTGGCAAAGGAGTAAACTGAAATCAACAAAAAGAATTCCCACGAATTGGAGCAGCAGATCGCACGATTGGAGTCGCTGCTGGCTGACTTGCAAGCGCGACTGCCTGCCCACTCTATCCCTCCCAATCTAATCGCAGAGATGGACGAGATTGATGAACAAATCAGTGAAGCAAGATCTCACCTTGAAGCACTAACAAACAATAAAGATGAATGATAATCAATCAAGGAAATTGACAATTCTATTCATCATATTGAAATATATATTGTATAATCATCGTAACTTGCAAGATTGATAGGCAACTTGATTGACTTCCCTCCTTCGTTCGTGCTAAAATCATAGCGATCCGATAAAGGCAAACCCAGTGAAAGCTGGGGACGCAAAGCCATGGGTCTAAAGCCATCTTCGTGGTGGCTATGATTGCCAGGCCGCCGAGATCGTTGACACAATTTATGTCTGCGTATCTAAGGCCTGGTATATCCAGGCCTTTTAGGTTTTACAGCGCGTAATCCACTCAGGAGATTACTTATGAAGACACCAGGAACTGTCAAACAAATAAAACGCCTTGCTGGTCTGACTCTCGTGCTGGCTTTAATGGCCTCATTCACGATGACCGCGCCACCTCAGCAGACAGAATTTGGCTCATTCATTGTCAAGGGATCAAATTTAGAGGTGGTGACTCGCTTGGTTTCAGCCCGTGGCGGGCAAGTGACCTCAAATCTGGAATTGATTGACAGCCTGGTTGCCTCATTACCAGTGAACGCACTCCCCAGACTGCTTGCTGAACCTGAGGTCACCTCCATTGTTCCTAATGCTTCCGTGTGGATGACTGGTAATGAATACGATGGTGATCCTGCTCCCGCCAGCGATTATCCCGATCTGGTCGGTGCAGATGTGGTTTGGGAGGCTGGAGTCACCGGTGAGGGCGTAACGGTTGCGATTGTTGATACAGGTTTGAGTAATCATCCAGGTTTGCTCAAGAAAGTGAATGGCGTCCGGCTCAACCGGATCGCGGCTTGGGTTGACTTCGTTGAAGATAGCAATTCCCCACGCGATCCCCATGGTCATGGCACCCATATTGCTGGCGTTATTGCTAACGGCCAGCAAGGACCTGATGGTGATTGGAACGGGGTTGCACCTGGCGTACGTCTGGTGGGTGTACGAGTGCTTGACGAATACGGCTATAGCGATTATGAGAAAGTCATTCAAGGTATCCAATGGGTGATTGATCACAAGGACAAATACAATATCCGGGTCATGAATCTCTCCCTGGTCTCCGATGCAGAGGTTCCATACTGGGTAGATCCGCTCAATGAGGCGGTGATGGAAGCCTGGGCAAGAGGCATCACTGTGGTTGTTGCCGCTGGGAACGGTGGTTCAAATGCCATGACGATTGGTGTGCCAGGAAACAACCCTTATGTGATCACTGTTGGCGCTTTTACCGACAATCACACTCCAGATAACTGGAGCGACGACTACTTGGCTCCTTTCTCTGCGGCAGGACCAACATTGGACGCGTTTACAAAACCCGATGTCCTGGCTCCTGGTGCTCACATGGTATCGACCATGGCTAAGCACAGCACTTTGGAAAATGAGCACCCCGAGAGCCAGCTGCCTCACAAATACTTTTGGATGGCTGGTACATCCCAGGCTTCTGCGGTTGTTTCCGGTCTCGCGGCATTAACTTTGGCTGAAAATCCGGAACTAACCCCTGACGAAGTCAAATATCGTCTCATGGTTACTGCTTTACCTTGGGTCGACCTCGATTCCCTTGAAGCACTTTACAGCGTTTGGCAGCAAGGATCAGGGCGGGTTAACGCTCCCGATGCAGTATTTGCTGAGATCACCGGCAGCGCCAATTACGGGATGGACATATTCGCAGATCTGGCTGGGGAACACTACGAAGGATATACCTATTACGATGAAGAAAGCGGGGAATTCCGCTTAAATGGGGAGTACGCAGATTGGGCTGGCGGATACGGAGCCTGGGCAGGTGATTATGATACCTCCTCGCCAGCGGGGTATGGGGCTTGGGCTGGTGGTTACGGAGCATGGGCTGGTGGATACGGGGCCTGGGCAGGTGGTTATGGGGCATGGGCAGGTGGTTACGGAGCATGGGCTGGTGGATACGGAGCGTGGGCTGGTGGCTATGGGGCTTGGGCTGGTGGCTATGGGGCTTGGGCTGGCGGCTTTGGGGCCTGGGCGGGTCATGATGGCGCCTGGGCTGGATCGTTCCCTGACCAGGGAGTTGCGAGCTTCTCTACTTTTGATGCTGAAGAACCCGAAGCACTCATTCGGACAGGTGAATGGGTTGATTTTGATGGTTGATCGCCACTCCCAATTAAGGACAACCACCTTTCCGATTTAGGGTGAAGAGCAGGTACTTAACTCATACCGGGGCTGGAAATTTTTCCAAGCCCCGGTAAATTTTCCCCAAGATAAAAATTGCTGGGTTGACCTTAACCTTTATAATGGAATTATTTCAAACTTAGCATCCACTCGCTCCAGTTCTTTCTTAGCCCCCACATAGGAAAAGATCTCTCTGGCTTGATTGAAATATTCCTGAGCGCGTTCAGTTTGGTTCATGTCAATAGCCAGAAGTGCCAATTCGTAGGCCGTGCGTGCCGATTCCAGTTTCTCCAATGCGGCACTGAAAATTTCTGCGCTTTCCAATAAGAATTGATCAGCTTGTTCCAGATTTCCTTGTAATCGAGCGATCGCTCCCTGTACGCGGAGAACACGCCCTGCCTGGACCGAATCCCCTACTAGCTCCGCCTCATCACCAGTAAGCGCTGAATTCGCTCGTTCGCTCCATTGAATAGAATCCGCAAGATTTCCCCAGGCGAGATAGTTTTCAGCCAGATAGCACATCGCATCTATCAGATTATCCTCGGCACCCAGCTCTTCGAAAATCTGCAAACTCTCATCCAGTAAGTTAACTGCGCGCTCATATTCTCCAATCGCAGTTTCCAGTCTCCCCAGATACATATTTGCCAATCCCAGGTAAAAACGATGACCGATCTTCTCTGCAACTGCTCTCGCTTTTTCAAGATGTACGCCTGCTGATTCATAATCACCAAGATCATACTTAACCAAGCCGAGATTTATATTTGCCAGAGTAATGCCCTCTGTGTCACCAACTTTTTCCAGCAAAGCAATGCTCTGATTAAAGTTCATCTCTGCTTCACGAAGATCCCCTGACATCAATCCGAGCAATCCAAGATTGTTATACAAACGCGCTTCACCAGACAGATCCCCCAGGGTTTTTCTCATTTCCAGGCTATTTCGAACATAAATCGCCGCTTGTTTATAATCCCGAAGTTGGTATGAGACTGCACCGAGTCGATTATGGATCGATGCAATTGTGCTGAATTCATCTGTCTCTTCAACCAGATCAAGGGCGGATTCCAGGGCATCCTTTGCTTGATCGAAATTCCCCCGCAGGAAAAATATCCAACCTTTGGCATTCAGAATTTGAGCCTTGGCAACTGGCGAAGAGTTCCCTGCAGCTCTCAGAGCATCATTTGCTAAGGAGAGATGGTATAACGCCTGGTCAAAGTCTCCCTGCCGCTCGTAAGTGATAGCTATCTTTCGCTGGATAACATTAAGACTAAGCTCCGCTGGTATTTCTGGAGTGGATATTCCCGTCTTAACAGCCTCTTGATAGCATTCTCGGGCAGAGTTATATTCACCAATAAAAACCAATACATCCCCAAGACCAGTCCACACTTTCATCGCCTGCTCAGCGCTGTGCTCCACATCAACCAGCAGATCTCTGGCTTCCTCAAAGTACTTCTTCGCCTGCAGGTTGGCATATTCCCGGGCAGACTTCAGTCCCGCTAAAACCAAATAATTCAGCGCTTTATCCAGATGTACACTACGCAGGTAATGTCCAGCCAGGACCTCCACCTGACTCTCCAGCTGGTCTGCATAAACATTCTCTAAGGTCTGGGCAACTATCCCATGCAATCTGTTCCGATCCCGGCGGAGCAAAGTCTTGTAAACTGCGTCTGAAGTCAGAACATGCCGAAAGAGATATCCGCCAAAACCTTGTTCTGGCAGCGGATTGATGAAAGCTTTTTCTTCTAATGAGAAGAGGACCTGTTTGAGTTCGTTGTGCTCTCCATACCCCATCACCTGATTCAAAATAGCAGCATTGAATTCTCGGCCGATCACAGACGCAGTTTGTAAAACACTTCGCTGGATGGGGTTCAAACGGTCAAAACGAGTAAGTATCAGATCCTGTAAATTATCGGGGACTTCAAGGGTGAGATCTTCATCTGGCGCCAACTTCCATCGTCCTTTTTCAAGGACCAGGATTTGCTTGTCGATCAGCATACGGAGAATCTCTTCAATGTAAAAGGGTATACCGGCTGATCTCTGTAAGATTTTAGACCTGAATTGTTCCGGGACATCCGGCATACCAAGCAAGCCAAAAAGAAGTTCGTCGCTTTCTTCGTCTGAAAGTGTCTGCAGTCGAATAATTCTGCCGCGTTCCTGGAAACGCTGTCGGGTTAAGTCGAGCAAATCCTCAAACTTACTCTCTATCGTAGGGCGGGAGATCCCCAACACCATCACAGGTTTATCTTCAATTGATTCAACCAGGAAAGCTAACAAATCCAGGGAGATTTCATCAGCCCAATGCAAATCTTCAAAGATCAGTATCAAAGGACGCTGTTTGGTCTCTGCCAAGAGAAGATTGCGAACAGCGATAAAGGTTTGTTGGCGTAATTGTTCGGCATCCAGGTATGTCAGGCGCCGGGCAACTACTGGATCGGATGGTTCTAATGAGAGCAACTTTTCCAGAAAAGGCAGTACATTCGTTGATTCTGAGCCGAGGACTTGATTTACTTTCGTTATTAGCTTTTCATGCACCACAAACCTGTTTGTACTGGTTGTTACTCCCAGGTAGTCTCGCAATATTTCGAGGAAGATCCAATAGGAGACTGATTTGCGGTAAGTTAGGCTTTGACCTTCCAGGAGGGTAAATTGATCGGGATTTACGCGTGCCTTGAATTCAGCGGTCAGCCGGCTTTTACCGATCCCGGCTTCACCAATCAAAGTCACAACCTGCCCAAGCTGGCTCTGGGTAAGGTCCGCCAATGCGCCGCAGATCACATCTAACTCATCTTTCCGGCCCACCATCGGAGAGCGCAGCCCTTGGATTCCCCGCACCAGACCAGGTTGGGATTTAACTCCCTGCAGCTGATACCCATTCTTCCCTCCCTGATACCCTTTTAGATCCAGATCCGTCAGCTCCTGATAATTAAACAAAGCTTGGGTTGTCTGGTAGACGCTTTCACTGACAAGGATTGTATCCGGAGAGGCATTTTCCTGGAGCCGCCGGGC
>DAOVCZ010000190.1 GCA_030669775.1 Chloroflexota bacterium
ATTACCCCCACAAAAACACTGGATGTCTGCGGTGAAATTTGCCCTTATCCAGACATGAACACAATGACCACGCTAAAAAAGATGCAGAAGGGAGAGATCCTGGAAGTATTGCTCGATTATCCCCTCTCGGTTGAACGGATCCCCCGCAACTTAAAGAAGCAGGGACACAAGCTGTTGAAGGACGAGAAGCTTGGAGGCCCAAACCATCGCTTTCTGATCGAAGCACATGGCCTTAAGTAATCATAAAGATCACGTTCACGAATAAGGAGAAGAAAATGGAACTTGTAATCACTGGATTGTTTGTCGGCGTATTGTTTGGATTTGTCTTGCAGCGGGGTCGTGTTTTTATTAATTCCGCGTTCAGAGACATCGTATTGTTTAAAGATTATGTCCTGTTCAAAACCGTAGCCGTGGCTGTTTTAGTTTCATTAGCCGGTTTTGCGATCATGGATCTGGCCGGAGTGATCACGCTGGCGCCCAAGCCGTTATGGTGGGGGGCGAACCTTTTAGGAAGCTTCGTGTTTGGTATCGGTATGGTTATCGCAGGTGGCTGTGCCAGCGGGGTCACCTACCGTGTGGGTGAAGGTATGGTTGGCGCTATGACGGCTGTGCTTGGCCTGACGATCGGCGCCTACGTGACGGCTATAGGTTTCCTCAGTGGTTTCAAAACCAGCCTCCAGGAAAGTACCAAGATAGTGGCAGCCGATGGCTCAAGCCTCACCCTGGCAAATATACTGGGAGTTGACTATGCTGTATTTGCCCTGGTTATTTTTGTGGTTGTCGTTGTGATCTGGTTTATCTTAGCCAGGAAAAAATACGAGGGTGACAACAAATGGGGTTGGTTGACCACAGGCTTTTTGATTGGATTGGTAGCCATCATAGCCTGGCCATTATCAGCTGCTGCCGGACGCAATTACCCTCTCGGTATTACTGCTGGATGGATCGGCATTGCCAAGAAGCTGTTAAACTTAACGAACCCGGAAGTGCAGTTGAATTGGATCGCTTGGCTTATTATCGGAACCGTCGTTGGCGCCTTCATCGCGGCGTTGATTGCTAGAGAATTAAAGTTACGCGTACCTCCAATCAAGAGACTTCTAATCACCTTTGGTGGCGGGCTTCTGATGGGTTTTGGTGCAGTGCTATCCGGTGGCTGCAATATCACTCACATCTTGAGCGGAGTACCGCAGCTTTCTTTGGGTTCGTTTCTCGCCGGCATTTCAATCATCCTTGGTGCCTGGCTGATGTCCTACATCATGTTCGTACTGCCGATGAAAAAGGCTGAATCTGAGGAATAACTTACAAACGTGCAAAGCTGCTCTAACCCGAATTCTGGATATGAGTAGGGGCTGCCTGGATCATTGTGCTAGACAGCCCCTTTCTACCAGAGGACTGCCAATCCGATTTGCCTGCTATCCGGGATTAACGCTAAATCGAAATCAAGTAAATCTGTTTTTATTGGAGTAAAACTATGAGTGACAAAATGGTCGTAGTTTGCAATCACGCCGATCCCCCCCATGTTATGCCAACCCTGATTATGGGAGCCTCGGGTGTGAGCCTGGACTATGAGGTGATCCTGTTCTTCTGTCCAGGTGGCGCCCAAGCATTAGTAAAAGGCGAATTGGAAAAGATCGGTACCCCGAAAGGGCTGCCTAACCCGGTAGAATTGTTCAACACAATCCTGGACCAGGGCGGCAAGATCATCTTCTGCGAACTCGCTTTGGAAAACAAGGATATCAAACCAGAAGATCTAAGGGACGAGAGGATATCAATTAAAAATGCCCCTTCTTTCCTCTTAGATGCTGATGGAGCAATGATGACATTGACGTTCTAGCTGAAGGGTATTTGAGGATAAGGATGCAGAGGCTCCATAGCTAATAGTGGGGCCTCTGCGTTATTATGGGTTTTATTGAGGTCTATGTATAATTTGTGAATCGGTATTTAGGTGGCAGTCTCGGACTAATTTTGTGTTTAACCTTGCTTGTTGTTGTCACTTTTGGCTCTTTCCTGCTGCTGCCCGCGCAATTACACTATCATATTGAAGAGAAGTATTTATTTTCAATCGAGGAAGGTGAGGCTGCCATCTACCTGGGGATTCTCATTCCTAAAAGTGGTCCCTACCAGGAAGTGAAAAATATCATGATATCCTGGGATGGTGTACAGGAAAGAGACAACAAACGGTATGTTGAGGTAATCAAGCTTACGGAAGAATTGCGCGATGGGGAGGATCAGGAAGCATTAGTCAGTTATGATGTCATCCTGCCGCAAGGAAAGGTAAGTTGGGAAGCTCCGGTAGAAGAATTTCATCGTTTGCCTCAACGCGGAATCGAATCTGACCATCCCAGTCTCAAGGAGGCTGTCTCCCAAATAACAACCAGCTCGGCCTTGGAAGATGTGTATCGAATCTATAAATACACATCAGATTACCTGATCTACTCAGTGGGGGAAAGAGACTGCACATCATCATCAGCACTCACCGCCTATATGACACGTACCGGTGCGTGTGGTGAATTCGCCAAATTGATGGTCTCATTATGTCGTGCATCTGGATTACCAGCCCAAATGATCAGCGGCATTGTTTTACCTGACCTGGTGATTTATGGGTCATCCCAGACTCGGATTAGGGAACATCCCGGTGAATCACACGCCTGGGTGGAATTTTATACTGATGGGGGTTGGACAATGGCAGATCCCACTGTGGGGTCCGGATACCTGAATTGGCTGCATTTTGGCAGAAACGATGGGCACTACCTATCTTATGGAGAATTTGAACAGGAAGGAAAAGCATATGTGGAGATGCAGAGATGGGCAACCAGTCAGGGGAATATCATCGGATCTGAATATGCTTCATTAAAGTTTGTGGCTTCAGCGGATACTAATCAGGTATCGATAACACCCAGCTCATCTATTAAGAAGGGATGGGATGGGCGTTGGGCTAATACCTTAGTTTCACTGACCCTGACCACATTTATTCTTTGTAAGCTTCGCAACAGATTTATTCAGCCCTCATCCAACAACGCGGGTATTGAAAAGACTCAATAATACGCTCAGGGAGATTTGGCTAACTGAAGCAGGTCATCATTTGCAGGATCGTGAATAAAGCTCCAGAAGACTTCCTGGGCGCGATTAGGCGCCTCAATTGCACGCCTTACCATAAAAATCTTGCGACGCAGGTCAAAGTCAACCACTGGGACCTCAACCACAACTTGCCTTTTTAAGGCACAATCAGCCGCTAACCGGGAGACAAAGGAGACTCCAAATCCAGCAGCTACAGTCTCCACTATTGCTTCGGCGTTGCCAACCTCAAGGAATATATCTAAATCATTCAGGGTGATGTCATGTTTGACCAGCTCGGTCAACATGACCTGCCGCGTACCCGCGGTCGGTTCGCGAAGAATAAAAGGTACTTCGAGCAGGTCCGCAGGCTCTACAGACTGACGGGAAGCCCAGGGATGGTCAGCCGAAGCAATTAAAATGATGTAATCCTCGAAGAAATCCTGAATTTCTAACCCGGTTCCCGACTCTTCCCGGCTGAGTACGCCTAAATTTGCTTCTTCTTCAAGTAAACGAGGGACAACATGGTCCGGAGTACAGGAAAGGATTGTAACTTTCACTAAGGGGTGCCGTTGGTGGAAGCGTCCCGCGAGCTGGGGAAGCAGATACTTACCGCTGGTTGTACTGCAAGCAATGCGAAGATGCCCAACAATCTTCTCCTGCAAGGATGCCATCATATCTTGCATTTCAACAGATTGACGAATCAATTTATGAGCCCAAGGTAAAAGAAGACGACCAGCTTCGGTCAAATGCAAACCCGAGCCAGAACGCTCGAATAAGACAACCCCCAGGTCACGTTCAAGCACTTTTATGTGATGGCTGATGGTTGGCTGGGTGAGATGCAAATGTTTGGCGGCTTCAGAAAAGCTCAGAGTCTCAGCTGCATAGATGAAGACTTTTAGTCTGACAAGGTCAATCATAAACCTGGCCTCCAATCACTTTATTATAGTATAGGTTCACACACGCTATCACATTCCCTGATACGGTGCGTACACACAGAATGGCGAAGAACCTCTGATAATGGACCACCTTCGAAATATTGATTATCGGCGAATATGCCTGCTCCACGCAGTTTGATCAATGTGGCATTCCTCATTGACCGGGCACTAGTCTGCTCTATTACTTCTGCTTCTAATTGATTTTTCTGGATGAGGTTTTTTATAGCTTGCGACCAAGACGAAGCTAATAGGGAGCGATAATACAGCACAGTATGTGCCCTTTTTATCAGTCGCCTATTCATCAGGCCATCGCAGCTCAATCCCTACCATGTCAAGAACCTGATAAATCACAATTCGCAGGATAAAGATGATTACCAGAGCAGCCAAC
>DAOVCZ010000193.1 GCA_030669775.1 Chloroflexota bacterium
CAACGGGGAGGTATTCCTGAAATGGTTGGAGGATACCAACATGTTTGTGGTCCCGCTGGATGACCAGGGAAAGTGGTTCCGCTACCATCACCTGTTCGGTGAGTTCCTGGAACAGGAGTTGAGGCACAGGACCAGCCCGGAGGAGATCAACGACCTTCACCGCAGGGCTAGTGAATGGTTTGCAGATATCAGCTTCATCGAAGAAGCGCTGAAGCACGCCCTGGCTGCCGATGATTCACCAACTGCCTTAGAACTGGTTGCCCACCATCGCCATGACTTGATGAACCAGGATATGTGGAACCGTCTGGATCACTGGTTGAATCTGTTTCCGGCAAGTACCATTGAGGATAATCTGGATTTACTCATGACCAGAGCCTGGTTGGCTTATTACCTCCGGTATGACATTGCCGGATCCATGTATGCATTGACTCTGGTAGATGCCCTACTTGAAGATGGGGCGGATGATGAGAAAGAATCCAACCTGATTTCTGCTGAATTAGCAGCCCTGCGCAGTCATTTTCTGTATTGGGATACGGATGCCGAGGGGACTGTTGCAGCTGCCCAGAGCGCATTAGATAATACGCCACAAGGATATGAGTGTGTGCGCAGCGTTGCCCTTGTCGGGCTTGCTGGCGGATATCAGTTGTTGGGCGATATGGGTAAAGCTGAGGGTACATTGTCGATGGCTCTACAAAATGGACTCTTCCAAAACCCAAGCTCCAACGCCAGACTCTTATTTGGCCTCTGTTTTATGTACTGGCCTCATGGAGATTTGAACAAGCTGATTAATTCGGCAGAGCATTTGTTGAAGCTCAGCGAACAGCATAACATGCCCTGGAGCGGCTCCTACGCCCATTACTACCTGGGTATCGCCCATTATGAACGTAATGAACTGTCAAAAGCAGAAGAACATCTCGGTATCGTTTACCAGAATCCGTTCCATTACCCAATGCAAAATGTTGGTCAAAGCGCTTTCTCCCTGGCACTTACTTATCAAGCCCAGGGCCAACTGGAAAAAGCTGAAGAAGTGTTTAGAGCGATCTCGGATCTGGCTTTTGAGGCACACAATGAATTTTTTATACAATTATCAATAATATTGCGGATAGAATTGAGATTGCTTCAAGGCCATAAACTAGCCGCGGCCAGCTGGGCGCAGGATTACAAGCCGGGTGAACTCAAGTCGATGCACCGTTTTTATATGCCGGAGCTAATCAAAATCAAGGCTTTATTGGCAGAGGGCTCTTCCTCCAGTGTGGATAAGGCAGCTGAACAGTTAGAGCGTTTGTTGGAACATGCCGAAAAGAATCACGCCAATATTGTCTTGATAAAAGCCCGGTCACTAAAAGCCCTTCTTGCTGAAACACTGGGGGATGAATCGATGGCTATGGAGGAATTGGGAAAAGCCGTCCAAATGGCAGAACCTCATGGAATCATCCGCCCGTTTGTCGACCTGGGACCGAACATGGCTGCTCTGCTCAAGCAATTGCATAGCCGGGGTATGTCTGATGCATATATTGCCCTGATCCTGAAGGCCTTTAAACCAGGAGAACCGGCAGCTGAGATCGTCAATCAAAAGGGATTAATAGATCCCTTGACCAATCGTGAACTGGAGATCCTGGCCCTGCTGGCCCAACAGTTGCGCAATAAAGAGATCGCAGATCGGCTGGTCATTTCTGATGGCACTGTCAGGCAGCACACCCACAACATCTACCAGAAGCTGGGGGTCAATACCCGCTGGCAGGCGGTCATAAAAGCCAATGAACTAGGAATCCGGTTACCTGATCCGTAAATATCTCATTTTAATTTATCCATCAAGTAAGAAACCTGGCCTACATAGGGTGGATTTTTTCGAACCGTGGATTCGCATCTACCGGGAATTTACGGATAGACTAATTGGTCAGCCGGGCCCTATAACAAAAACCCCCTAAAGATATAACATCTAAATATAACGCCTCTATAACCGTTGTTACTTTCCCTGATGACGGGTTCCCTGTATCCTTTGTGCAAGTTTGAAGACCAAATCCAATCATCTACATAAAGGAGAGTTGAACCATGTCAGACATAAATTCAAGTTTGTTCATCATAACCTATGAGGGACGCGATACTGCCAACCAGGTTTACGACACGCTGAATGATCTGCAGAAGCAGGACAAGCTCAAAATCAAGACCGCAGCGACTGCCTGGCGCAAAGATAACGGAAAGCTCAAACTGTGGGCTCACCACCGGGTGACTTTCTGGAAGGGTCTGTGGGGCGGCGGCGCGATCGGTTTGGTACTCGGTGCTATAACCGTTGCTGCAACTGGTCCTGCGGTGATCGGCGCGGCCGCGGTCGGCGGTTTGGTTGGCTTGAGCCGCTCCAGACAGCGCCGCGATGCCAAGAAATTCCTGGATGAAAAGCTGGGCCAAAATGATTCGGCGTTGGTTATACTTGTCAGATCAGCGGACTGGGATGCCGTCGATGAGGCTGTTGCTCCCTACAACGGGGAGACATTGTCCATGACGCTAACCCCGGAGGCTGAGGCGCAGTTGGCTGCACTCGCCGAGGATCCAGAAGTAGCCGCAGTGATCGCAGAAGAGATCGAGGTGGTAGAGGAGCCGGAAGCTTAGTCGTTATTACCCTCAATCCTTCGGGACCGGGCATGCTCATGGGGAAAACCTGGTCCCTAGCCTCTTCCTCTTCCCCAAGGGAACCAGATTGGAATTACCCATTATTTATTAAAGAAGCAGTTCGCCCGTCTGATTAATCAAGTGATAACAACAAAATACAGATAGAGAACATGATGAGAAATTCACTTCGTGTGGAAACAATGGCTCAATATACGATACGTGTTGTAGGCTTTCTTGACCAGAGCTGGTCCGACCGCCTGGGCGGTATGGACCTTTTAACTTCACAAGTGGGTGAGAACGAGGGAAAACCAATCACTGTCTTGACCGGTTCGCTGTTCGATCAGGCAGCATTATTTGGAGTGCTGAACGCGCTCTATGATATGCGTCTGCCGCTGCTCTCAGTCGAGTGTATCGCTATTTTAGGCTCTAAACCAGCAGGAGCACCGTGATGGGATTAAAGTCGATTATTTCAGATGGTGGGTTTGTCGAAGGAGAGGCTACGACCCCCGCAGAGGCCCCTGATTTGGATACCGAGGTGGTGGTCGAACAGGTCTGGAAGAACCTTCGTGGCATGATCGACCGCTCAACCATTCGTAAAGAGGTGGCCAGGGTCATTCCCAAATATGCCAGCGCCACCGTAACCAACTTCATCCCTATATTTATCCACCGGGAGACGATCAAACGACTAACAGCAAGATCGAGAGGAGATTGAAAGATGTTAACAATAAAGTCATTCACTAAATTTGCCTTGGGGTTTATCAGCGGCGCGGTTTTAGGCGCGGTGCTGGCCCTGTTGTTCGCACCTGAATCCGGAAGTGAACTTCGCCACGACATCCATATAAAAGCTGAAGACCAGTGGCATAAGGCGACCGAAAAATATCAACAGCTCGTCAAAAGCGATAGTGCAGCCGATGAAGCGTCGGATGTCGAAGCTATTGTGGAAGATTGAGCATTGTTTTTAAAAGACAAAGTTTGATACCTAACATAGGAGGTCGTGATGGCTAAGAAAAGCAAAAAAAAGGGTAAAGATGAAGCTCCCCAGAAGATGAAGCGAAAGGCTTACGAGCGGGAGCTGGCCAAGCTGGAGATCGAGCTGGTCAAGATGCAGGGTTGGATCAAAGACCAGGGATTGAAGGTAGCGGTCATATTCGAGGGTCGCGATTCGGCAGGCAAGGGCGGCGTCATCAAGCGCATCACTTACCGGCTCAGCCCCCGCGTTGCTCGGGTCGTGGCTTTGCCTGCGCCAACCGAAAAGGAAAAGACCCAGTGGTACTTTCAGCGCTACATACCCCATTTGCCCTCTGCCGGTGAAATGGTTCTCTTCGATCGCAGCTGGTACAACCGTGCTGGTGTGGAACGGGTAATGGGATTTTGCACGGATGAGCAATACACCGAGTTCATGAACGTAGTCAACGGTTTTGAGCTGGCATTGACCCAATCAGGCCTGACGCTGATCAAGTATTGGATGGATATCGTTGATGATACCCAGGAAGAACGCTTCCAACAGCGCATAGATGACCCGCGCCGTCGCTGGAAGCTCAGCCCCATGGACTTGACTGCCCGCTCCAAATGGGTCGATTACTCCCGGGCTCGTGATGCGATGATCCAGAACACC
>DAOVCZ010000054.1 GCA_030669775.1 Chloroflexota bacterium
CCCTTCTTAAAGAGGATCGTCCCTCTGGTCATGAGCTCAACACCTCTGGCGTTGATATGCCCCCCGGGGAGGCAATCCCTCTTTATCCGATGACGATCTGATAACCATCATCGCATACCTGCGCTCTATCAATCAATAACCTGCAAGTAAGGGCAAAGCATCCGGATTTGGAAAACAACCACTTCAAAATACCTCTGTAGATGCTTCGCCTGTTTGAATTTCCAAAGACGCTCACATAATCAACAGCTTTGCTAATCTATCCAAATGAGTACTAGCTGCTGATAAAACTATTTCTAGTCAAGTCGAACCAAGAATATCTCACCTTAAACAAAAAAAGCCTGCCAAGTGGCAGGCTCGTTTCTTATTATTGGTCGAGCTCCATTCCCAAGGCCTGGCTCGCCCCAGGTAAGAACATCTGGAAAAAGATACCTTCCATCTCTTGCGGGGTATATGGCTGTCCCGCCTCCAACCACCACTTGATCACGCCTAACATCGCACCAGCGAAATAATTCCCAAATAAATCCACCGGGAATTCGAGCGTCATTTTTTCCCTTTCATCTCCAAGTTTATGGTGTAGATAAGCATTTACCGCATTGGTCATCATCGTCTGCAGCCGTTCGGAAGCCTGATCCACGCCCTCTCCCTGAAGCACAATCCGGTACAGGTCTTCATTCTCTGCCGCATGGTTAAAGATCATGCAGATCGGACGCTCTGGGTGATCTTCTGTAGGCAAAACTTTTCCTTGCTGGCTCCAGGAGGAGAGTGGAATTTCAGTGAGCTGCTCGACTAATTGATCCAACAACTCGTCAAATTGCTCTAACAGCAGATCCTGCTTGGCGCTGTAATGCAGGTAAAATGTCGTCCGCCCAATATCAGCCCGCTCAGTCAGCTCTTCGACCGTCACTTGTTCATAACCCTTCTCCGCCATTAAGTTTTGCATGGCTTCTCTCAGAGCACGGCGTGTTTTCCGCACCCGCCGGTCTAACTTCTCCTGTTCCTGAACTGGCTTCATCTTTTCTCCTTTATCCACCATCAAAATCTTCCTGGAAATTCTAAAATCCGATTTTAATTAGGACCGCTCACTATTGTCTTAACCCTGAACGAGTCTGAGGGTTTCGTCACGATTAAAAATGATCTGAAAACCAAGCTCGTTCATCTTGACATACTCTGACAAATATGTATGCCAATTGGATTTTTTTCGTCCTCAATAACGGCCTCAATAACGGTGTCAATAACGGTTGACAAAGATCACCTGTTCGTTTATAATCACGAACATTGTCTATTATAATACATTATCTATAAATTTACTATGTAGATATTTGAACACTGTCTAATTACTCCACCCTTATTTATTGTAACCCATAATTAGGCAGAAATGGTTAGAGGATGCTTAACAATTTCGTCAAGTCAAATGGTCGCTCGGGCGGTAGGTCAAGAGAGCGCAGCGAACAAGAAACGAAGATATCTGAACAATCCCAGATCCGCCTCACCAACCTGGTGAAGACATATAAGTCTGCGGCTGGGGAGCTTCCCGCGCTCAATGGTGTCGATCTGGAGATTTACCCCGGTGAATTTGTCGCCATAACTGGCAAATCTGGCGCTGGCAAGACCACCCTGATCAATATGATCACTGGAGTTGATCGCCTCACCTCCGGTGAGGTATGGGTTGATGACATGCCGCTCCACAAAATGCGCGAGAATCAGCTCGCCCAATGGCGGGGGCGCACTATGGGTATCATCTACCAATCATTCCACCTGATGCCCAGCCTCTCCCTATTGGACAACATTCTACTGCCGATCGACCTCTGCGGTCTTTATCGGAATGGTGAAAGCACTCGCCGGGCAATGGATTTACTCACCCAGGTTGAACTCCAAGATCATGCTTACAAACCGCCATCAGCCATCTCAGGAGGGCAACAGCAGCGCGTTGCCATCGCTCGCGCTCTGGCCAACGACCCTCCTATCATCGTTGCAGATGAACCCACCGGACGGCTGGATAGTGTCACCGCTGAATCCATCTTTCAGATCTTCCTTTCCCTGGTTGAACACGGGAAAACCATTCTGATGGTCACGCATGACAGCAATCTTGCCTACCGCGCCTCCCGCACTTTAGAAATAGCCGATGGCGAGATCACAACCAGCAACCTATCCTACAATGAGCGCTTAAATTAAGATGACAGAGAAATTATGTGCCGAAATGGGGTCTGCCGCCGCGGCGAAAGGCAATCTCAGCCAACCCTTGATCGAGATGAGAGGTATCGAAAAAATTTTCAAGACCGGTGCCGGTGATTTCACCGCCCTAAACGGCGTTAATGTCTGTTTTTATGAGGGGGAATTTGTCAGCGTAGTTGGCAAATCAGGTAGTGGAAAATCCACCCTGGTAAATATGCTTACCGGCATCGACCATCCCACCTCGGGCACTGTACGGGTCGGCGAAGCGTATATTCACCAGCTTACTGAAGGCCAGATGTCCATCTGGCGCGGCCGCAACCTGGGAATTATTTTTCAGTTTTTCCAGCTCCTGCCCATGTTATCAATTTTGGAAAATGTGATGCTGCCTATGGATTTCGCCAAGGTCATTCCCTTCCAGGAACGAGAAGCGCGCGCCATGCAGCTGCTCGAGATGGTCGGCTTAGAGGATTATGCCCACGATCTGCCAGCAGAGGTCTCAGGTGGCCAGCAGCAAAGCGCGGCCATCGCCCGCGCCCTGGCTAACGACCCGCCCATCATCATCGCAGACGAACCGACTGGTAATTTAGATTCTCGATCAGCTGATGCCGTATTCCAGATATTCTCTGATTTGGCTGACCAGGGGAAAACCATAATCATGGTCACCCATGACAGCAGCCTCGCCAAGCGTACTGGTCGCATGATGCTGCTCAGTGATGGTGAATTGGTGAACAACTGGATCGCAAACGCATTTCCAGCGTTACCTCACACTCGATTGCTTTGGTTGACGCACCAAATGCAACCTCAGTTATTTGACCTTAAGCAGTCCATTCCCTTGCCAGATAACTCTCAAGCTGCTCTTTATCTCTTCACCACTGGTCCTGTAGAATTCGTCACTACCAATGGTTTCTTTGGAAAACACAAGGTCCGCCTGGATCCAGGAGAATATCTCTCCCTGCCTGATGTCCAGAATTTCAGCGCTGATGTTCTCGGGCTGCGCAGTGCCAATGGAGAAAAAGTAGAAGCCCTGGTATTGAACCAGCATGCCTTCCAGAGATGGATGGATGAAGATCAAGCCGATCAAGTACGTCTAACCACCGCCGCGATAAACCGCCTGGCATCGTGGCGCTCTAATGGGGACACCTCAGCAGGAATCTCATGATGCGTCCCCGTTGGCAGAAAGTTCTCGCTGATTTGCGCGGCAATCGCGGCCGCACAGCCCTGGTGATTGCCTCAATCGCTGTCGGTTTGTTTGCCTTCGGCGTCATCGCTACTCTTTATCTTGTCATCCGCCAGGATATGCGCGGTGGTTATGCCGCCATACAACCCGCAAATATACGCCTGCGAACGTCCCTGATTGATGAGGATATGGTTTCCTCCATCCGTAAAGTCGCTGGGGTTAAAGACGCTCAAGGTGCCCGCCTGCTCAACCTGCGCCTCCAAAAAGCCCCAGAAGAATGGATTACGATTGAACTTAATTCTCAGAAAGATTTCGAGAATTCAAACATCAGTAAATTATCCCTCGAAGAAGGTACGCTTAATCCCTCCAAACGCCAGATTTTAATCGATCGTTACAAACTTCCAGATATAAATGCTGAAATCGGCGATCTGGTCGCCGTTGAGACTCCAGCTGGACAAATCCGCCAGATTGAATTGGTCGGTATCGTCAGCGATCTAACCAACGGTGCCTTTTCTGGCGGCGGCGGCTTCTTTCTCTCCCCAGTTCAGGGGTACGTCGATGCGGATACTCTGGAATGGCTCGGCCTACCTTTGCCAGATTGGTATGACACCCTGTATCTCACCGTTGAAGGTGATGGGATGGATCAGAGCCAGATTCAAGCCGTCGCTGATCGGGTGCGTGACGAGCTCGAGGATCGCGATGTTTCTGTCACCAGCCTCGCCACTCGCCGGACCGATGACCACCCTAACAGCCCTTACGTTAACGCCATCTCTAGTGTGCTCTTGCTGCTGGGTCTATTCATCGTCTTCCTCAGCACCTTTTTGATCACCAACACGCTGCAGGCTTTACTCCAGCAGCAGGTTGAGCAGATTGGCATCATGAAGACTATCGGCGCACGACGAACTCAGATCACCGTCATTTACATGATGTTGATCCTCGCCTTTGGCGTGTTGGCTTTCCTGCTTGCTGCACCGCTCACCAGCTGGGTTTCTTTCCAATTGATGGGCTTCCTCGTTTACCAGCTCAATTTCAACCTGCTTGGGTTCCGGATCGTTCCGGTGGTGGTTATCGCCCAGGCATTGATCGCTATAATTGTTCCTCAAATTGCAGCTTTCATCCCCATCTGGCGGGGCTCCCGGCTCAGTGTCCAAGAGGCCTTGAGCGGTGTCCGGCAGGGAGCGACGAAAGCGCGCCAGGCGAGCAGTCGAGGAATTGTTCGTTTCAAGCTGCTTTCCAGGCCCCTGCTGATCTCCTTGCGCAACACCTTCCGCAGCAAAGGTCGCATGGCCTTGACACTGGTGACTTTGTCTCTGGGTGGCGCCCTTTTTATCTCTACCTTCAATGTTCAGCGTTCTATGGCCAATTATATTGAACAAATCAGCCAGTATTTTATCGGCGACCTTAACGTGACCCTGGCATATCCATATCGCGTTGAGAAAATCGAAGAGCTGCTTTCCCCTCTGGATGAGGTCTCCCATGTTGAGGGCTGGATGACCGCCCGCAGTGAGATCCTCCACCAGGATAGCTCCACAGGAGACGCGGTGCAGCTGCTGGCACCCCCAGGCGGCAGCCAGCTCGTTGAACCCAAATTGCTTGCCGGACGCTGGCTTCAGCCGGGCGACCAAAACGCCATCGTCCTGAACGAACTCTTCCGCTCCACTTACCCCGATCTTCAAGTCGGTGACACTCTTCGTCTGCAAGTCAATGGCGATGAGACTGATTGGGTGGTAGTCGGATTCTTCCAATTCGCCGGTCAAAGTGCCGGATATATGGCATACACCAATGCGGAATACCTCTCTCAACTGGTTGGGTTGCCCGGGCAGGCTGTTCTTTTCCGTTTGGTCGCCGCCCGCACTGACCTGACCATCAGCGAGCAGGAAGCTCTGGGCGTGAAAGTTCAAAATTTACTCGAAAGGCGTGGAATACAAATCAACGAGGTCGAAGCCGGGCTTTCCGTCAGCCAGACCGCCGCTGATGGATTCACCATTCTGACTGCCTTTCTGCTCTTCATGGCTATCCTCGCCGCTATCGTCGGGAGCATCGGTCTGGCGGGTACGATGAGCATCAATGTTATGGAACGCACGCGCGAAATCGGCATTATGCGCGCCATCGGTTCATCCAACGGTATCCTGATGCTGATGGTCATCATCGAAGGCTACCTGATCGGGATCATCAGCTGGGCGCTGGGTTCATTATTGGCATTTCCCATCAGCAACCTGATGTCGAATTCCATAAGTCTCGCCCTCTTCGAAGCCTCCACCTCGATTACTTATACACCCACCGGTTTCTTGATCTGGTTTGTCGTCGTGTCCCTGCTATCAATTGGCGCCAGCGTGCTTCCAGCTCGTAAAGCTGCCAATCTAACCATCCGGGAAGTCTTGGCATACGAATAATCCATATCTCAGCAAATAGATTGAGGTATGCCTGTTGACTCGAATTTATATTATTGAACTTATCTATAAATCATAGAAATAACGTAACTACTCAGCCATGTCGCTGCGAAGCGGTTTTTGCTGAAGCAGTCTCCCGGTTTTTTAGCGAAAACGCCCTTTTGGAGATTGCCCCGGCCTGTTCCTTCCCGGGACGCAAAAAAACGCTCCTCGCCATGATAATAGTGGATGTTTTTTTCGATGGCTGAGCAGTTTCTAAATAACAACCAATTGGAGGTTTTCCAAACAAAAACATGAAAGTGAAGTTGTTCGTATTAGCTATAATCATCAGCGGGTTTATGCTTGTTGCCTGCAGTACGGCTAGCACACCTGCAGACCAGCCCGTTACTGAAGAAATACCCCTCGTCATCGCTGATACCCGTGTCGTTTCTGAAGGCATGCTCGTCCCGCGGGAATCCGTCGATCTGGCTTTCGCCGCCGGCGGTGAGGTCGCTGAAGTGCTCGTCGAAGAAGGGGACAGTGTCGTCACCGGAGACGTGATCGCGCGCTTGAGCGGTCGCGAACGGCTTGAGTCCGGTGTAGCTGCTGCGCAGCTAGAATTGCAAGCCGCCCAAAGTGAACTCTTGGCAGCTGAAATCGCCCGTAAAACTCTCGATGATGATCTCTCAATCGCCCAGACACAGGCGCTGGATGCGATTACTAAATCCAAGGAAGCTGTGCGCACCTTTGAGCGCAGAGTGCGCAGTTTGAGCTCCTCCGCCGACCAGGCTGACATCGATGAAGCCAAAGCCACCGTGATCTTGGCCGAGGATGCCCTTGAGAAAGCCCAGGACGCTTATGATCCTTACGCTGATAAATCCGAGACCAACCTGGTCAGAGCTACCCTGCTAGGCAAACTGGCTGTTGCCCAACAAAGATATGATGACGCTGTTCGCCGTCTGAATAATCTTCAGGGCATCACCGGTGATGAATTCGACTTGACCCAGGCTGAAGCTGAACTGCAGATTGCCCAATCCCGTTTGAACCAGGCTGAGTCGGATTATGAAATGTATTTACAAGGACCCGATCCAGATGGGGTCAAGTTGGCCGACAGCCGTATTGCCACGGCACAGGTTCGCTTGGCGGCCGCTGAAAGCGCATTGCTTGCCGCAGAATCGACTTTATCCGATCTCGACCTTGTCGCGACCATCGACAGCATCGTAGTCGATCTCAACCTCACCCCTGGAGAGCAGGTGATACCTGGCAAACCCGTAGTTACCCTGGCCGACTTCTCTGAGTGGTACGTCGAAACAGACAACCTGACTGAGATCGAAGTGGTCGATATCAGCCTCGGTCAGAATGTGAACATCGTCCCAGATGCATTACCCTCAGTCACCATGAGCGGTACTGTCGAGTCAATCGGTGACAAGTTCGAGGAAAAACGCGGCGATATCACCTATACTACGCGCATCCTGGTCGACGAGATCGATCCTCGTCTGCGCTGGGGCATGACCGTTGTCGTCACCTTTGAGGAATAACCTCAAATCAACCTCTCTACAACCAATACTTTGTCATTCTGGAACGCAGCGAAGAATCTCCTCAAGATATCGTCCTGCCGTACCAATTACCTTATCACTCTGAACCAAATCCTTTATCGCCTTAATCACGGAGATCGTCTCACGTAGATTGTCTTACTCTAAGCGCAACGTAGGATATCAAGCAGCTAGAATCACCTTCAACGAAGCGAAGAGTCTCATAAATCGCCAATCATCATGTAAAATATTATTGAACATAGTTGCTTCCACATCGACTTGGCCACTTAACCAGACACTCAGGGAGGAGGTCCAAAGTGAAGAGGTTATCAATTCTCATCCTGGTTTTTGCGATCACCTTTGCATTCTTCATCATTACACCAGGTTTGCTCAACAAGCCCTTTACCCCCTTTCCGCAGCTGAAGATCGCCGATGTCCTTGATTTATTCACGCCAATAGTCCTGGTCCCGCTCTACTACCTGCTCATATACTTTGGATCCAATCAGGCTCCCAGCCTCAAAAGCACGATTGTTTTTTTAGTTTTTGCGGTTCTTTGGGTTGAAGGACAGTCGATGCACCTGGCTGCCAACTCAATTGGTCATTGGCTTTCCGAGCTCACTGGAGATTGGATTTACGAGGTCACCTATTTCTACGATGAAGTCTTCAGTCATTACATTTGGCATCTTGGAGTCGTCACCCTATCCGCCCTACTAATTTACAGAAGCCGGAAGTACTCCTTCACAGATCGATCTTCTCGCCTGTTAGTTGAATCGATCGCTGGAATCATCTACGGTTTCACGATATTCATCATGGGCATCGAAGGCGGAACGGTGCCATTGCTCTTCCCATTCTCTGTCCTGGCAGCGATAACAGCTCTCATCTTGGGATGGGGAAAATTCAAGCACCTTCCCTTACTGACCTTTTTTCTGGTTGGCTATGCGCTGTCAGCCTTGATGTTTACCGGTTGGGGCATTTATTGGGGTTCATTCCCTCAGTTTTCCCACCTGGGTTGGATATGATCTTATGTCAATTGGGGATATGTTTTGGTTCAACCAAATCTAAATATATGCCTTCTAACTCCAATCCCTGACCACGTTCCACTGCCTTCGTGAAGATCTCATAAGGTAATTCATCTTCAATTTCAGCAAGGAGATCCTTGGCGCTGTCTCTGATGCGCCCTTCCAGCAGTCTCGACTCGTAGCTTGCAGGATGCTGAAGCACGAATACCAGCAGTTCCACTGCTGGTTCAGAATTATCCTGAGCTACCCACAGGCGGGCAAACTCATAAAAGAGATTGATTATGTCCCGGACAAATCCAATTTCTTTTGAAATTATTAGACTCTGAAGCAGATAATTTTCGGCTTCTGAGATGTCACCCATCGATAGAGCCACTTTGCCCAGGTATTTGCTCGAGGTTTGTATCGCGAAGTGGAAGCGAATCTCCTGCGATATTTTCAAACAGCGCAAATAAAATCCCTTGGCTTTCTCGGGCTCACCACAAGCTAGAGCCGCATGCCCCAGAACAATTAAGGGAATTGTCGAACCAAACACATCCCCGATTTCTTCATTGAGATTCAAGTTAATTTCTGCAAGCCGTCTTGCCTCAGGGTAGTCCTCCTGGTTCAAGGCACCCAAGCTCGCTCCAAATAACGTAAATGCGAACAGCCATTTATCACCAATTTCAGTGGAGATCTTGACCATTTTGTTTATTGCTTCAACATACTCCGTATACCGGCTAAGAAAAAACGCATTCAAAAGCAGGCTGTCATACGCGAACACCAACGCCTCTGGATTATTGAGCTGCAGCAGGATCGCCACGCCTTCTTCAGCCAGTTTATACCCTTGCTTGGAAAGCCCCAACCAGCCCATAAAATACGCCTGGTATGCCATCGCCAGAGCCCTCAAGGGCGCAGATTCCTTGTCCTTCACACCCTGAAGAGCATTGACAGCCTCTGCAAACAGCTCCATTCCCGCGTGGTTCCACCAACGAATCCAGTAAACTAGCCAGAGGCCTTTGATGAACTTCCACATTTGCGGGGCATTCTTTTGATCTATATAGTATCGCCAGGCTGCGCGCACGTTTTCAATGTTGGCTTCGATCTCAGTAAGCGCCAGCAATTGCCTCTTGCCTTTGAGCTGCTGCCACCTCTCTTGCATAAACTCCGCGTAGTAGGCAGCGTGCGCTTCTTGAGCGGAGAGGCTGGCCTCCGGTATATTCCCAAGCCGTTCCTGAGCATATTGTCGCAAGAGTTCATGGATCTCCAAGCGACCAGAATTAGGATCGTGGCTCAGGAAAGACTTGTTAACTAACCCCACCAATTGCTGCAGCGAGGCTCCCGTAACCTGCTGGGCTGCCTCCCGCGTAAATCCACCGCGGAAAACTGAGAGGTGCAGGAATATCTCCCGCTCAGTCGGATGCAGCAAGGACCAAGATTGATCAAAAACGGTGTGGATACTGCGGTGACGCTCCGGTGCATCACGCAC
>DAOVCZ010000248.1 GCA_030669775.1 Chloroflexota bacterium
TAGGCTATGCGCAGATTCAGCATCTAAGCGGAAAAGTAATGGCCGAAGATTTCTGTACATCCACTCCCACAATCATCTAATTGCTAGATCTTTCCGGATAATGATTCAATCAGGATTTGAGGTCTTTGACCCTGAAGCTGAAATGAATTTCTGCACTTCGGCAACCTGATCTTCCGAGATCAATTCAGCTGTCTGCCAGTAATTTAACAATTGAGACAATGTGAAGATAGCGTGCAAACGATATCCTGATTCAGCCAGATCTTCAGAAGCACCAGATTGGCGGTCGATCAACACCACCACATCTTTAACCTTCAATCCAACAGAGTCGAGCTTGTCAATCGCTTCAAACTTGCTGCCCCCTGTCGTCGCCAGATCATCGATCAAAACCACCTGCTCACCAGCGGAATAAATACCTTCAATTTCTGCACGCGTGCCGTATGCCTTGGTCTCTTTTCGAGGGTATACCAACGACAATCCACCCTTTAAACTGATTGCGGTGGCAATTGGCAGCCCCGCATAAGGTAAAGCAGCAAGGTGATCGAATTTAAGCTCTCCCAAGATCTCCAAATAAAAATTCGCGATGCGGATTAATAAATCTGGGAGACCAACTAGTCGTCTCAGGTCAATGTATATGGGGGATATTAATCCAGATTTCAGCTCAAATTCACCAAATTTCACACAGCCCGACTCGAGCAAATCGATGGCAAGATTTTTCAAAGCAGGTTCCGCTCTTCTGCTTGTTGAGAATTCACGCCGTTCTCGAGGCTCCAAGTTCCTTCTGACCTGGTTAATCCTTCTATTCAAATCTTCTGCTGCTTGACGAGGATCGGTTGCCCTTGAAATACCCCGAGAGACGGGCACGATCATCCCCAAACTATCTGGACGCAAACCTGCCTGAAGGGCAGCTTGTAAATCTCCACCTTGGACACCGACTCCAGGAGCAAGAATCCAAAGATTGGGGGCCAGGTTTCGCACCCGGGAAAGAGCTGCTATTTGGGTGGCACCAACCACTAATCCGAGGTTGTCATTCTTGTTCCATTCCACAGCCTTGGTCGCAATTAATTCATAAATTGTGGCATATGGATCAGATATCGAACTCCCTAGATCTTGGATTATCTTGAGATCTTGAATGTCAGCGGACCCTGGGTTTGAAGTCTTACACAACAAGAAAACGCCCCGCTTCTCATCCCTCAAGAACGGCACAAGGGCATCGTGTCCCAGATAGGGATTTACCGTCGCGGCATTTGCACCGAGTGTATTGAAGGCCGCCTGCGCATATGCCTGCGCTGAGGAGGCGATATCAGCTCGTTTGGCATCCAGAATGACAGGAATCTCTTTTGGTATGGAGTCAATCACTACTTCAAGCGCGGTAATACCTGCACTACCGTAAACTTCGAAAAACGCGATATTGGGTTTGTAAGCCAATACAAGATCGCTGGTGGCTTCAATCAACCGTATACAAAAATCCTGAACAGCCTGGGAATTGGGAGAAGATAATTCTCCCGGATGAGGATCTAAACCGATGCAGAGCAGAGAATCGACCTCTCTTGCCCTTTTCTCAAGCCTGGTAAAGAACCCCATTTCTACCTCCTCCTCAGATTAACAATATAAACTCGACCATACAATTGGTAAGAATTGAGGTCAGGATTTTCCGAGAACCATCGCCAACAAGGCCATCCGCACGTAAAGACCGTACTCCATTTGGCGGAAGTAAGCAGCACGTGGATCATTATCAACCTCCATGCTGATCTCGCCGACTCTCGGAAGCGGGTGCATGATGATCATACGCTCTTTGGCTATGGTTAAGGTCTCCAGAGTGATAGTAAAGGCTGACTTTACCAACTCGTAATCGGAAAGTTTCTCGAAACGCTCCTTTTGAACGCGGGTAACATAAAGCACATCTGTCATCGGCATGACAGGTTCAAGGGAGGTGAACTCGGCTTGCGGGATACCTTTACTATCTACCTCATCAATGATTTCCGAAGGTATTTTAAGGATTTCCGGTGAGACATAATTGATCTCCACCTTGTATAGAGAAAGCAAGCGGGCTAATGAGTGAACCGTACGCCCGTATTTTAGATCTCCAAGCATTGTAACCGTCAAACCATCGACTTCACCGAGCTCTTCATAGATGGTGAAAAGATCAAGTAAAGCCTGCGTCGGATGTTCACCTATCCCATCCCCAGCATTGATGATCGGCTTGCGGGCGTATTTTGCAGCGTCTGCGGATGCTCCAACCTCTGGATGGCGCAAGACAATCACATCCGCATAGCACTCCAGGGTTCGCACGGTATCTGGTAAGGATTCGCCTTTGGCAACTGACGAATAATGCACTTCATTGATCGGTATCAAGCTGCCACCCAGGCGCTCCATGGCAGATGTGAATGATGAAGATGTACGGGTTGAAGGTTCGTAAAACAGGTTGGCGAGGATCTTGCCTTTGAGTAAATCAAAAGAACCGACCCGTTGAACCATTTCACGCATCTCGTGTGCGACGCCAAAAATGTACTCCAGGTCCTGCCGCGTGAACTGCTTTACCGAGAGAATGTCTTTTCCATAGAATGGAGAATCTTGTCGGTCTCCGAAGGGTATATAAGGATTTTTACTCTCTTTCATGAAGAGATCTGTAGGCATATCAACTCCTTTCGTGTCATCAGATTTATGATTGAACCCTCACTTTATCGCTTAAATAATTTGATGGTCAAACCTCGATCCTGACATTTCGTCCCGAGCCTGGTTCTGCAATTACTTCACCATCTTGAAAAACAATCTCTCCACGTAAGGAGACATGCCTTAACCGACCATGAACCTGCCAACCCTCGAAAGGTGTCCATCCACAGCGAGTGTAAGTATCCTGTGCGCGAATTTCCCAGGTAGGATCGGGATCAATTTCAATCCATGTATCTAATTGGTCTGGCAACCGATATATCTTCCTTGGATTGTCAGACATTCTAAAGACAATATCCTCTAAAGATAAACGCCCCTCTTTGACAGCAGTCAAAAATAGAAATAAGGCGGTTTCTAATCCTGGAAATCCAGGAGGTGGTTCAGTGCTTTCCTTCTCAGCTAATGTATGGGGAGCGTGGTCAGTAGCGAAGCAATCAATTACGTCCAGATTATCCCAGAGCGCATCCCGATCCTGTGAGGTCGCCAGACGCGGGCGAACCTCGCCTTTGCCTGGTGAATCCTGGGGTATATCGTTTTCGGTCATGAATAAGTGGTGAGGGGTCACTTCACAAGTGACTTTAACCCCATTTTCTTTCGCAGCTCGGATTAATAAAATTTCCTCTCGTCGAGCTATATGGCATATATGAACTGGTTTGTCGTAAAAAAGCGACATCAACAGCACAGCAGCC
>DAOVCZ010000245.1 GCA_030669775.1 Chloroflexota bacterium
CAACGCCATCTTGCCCGGAGCAGTGGATACACCTATGCTGCGCGCGGGTTTATCCCGCGGTCATGTTGGGGACGGATCGCTGCCCGAAAGATTGGAAAACCTGGCCAACAAAACTGTCATCGGCAGGGTGGGGAAACCCGATGAGATCGCTCATGCAATATACTTCCTGGCTGATGAGACCCAATCTTCATTTATGACTGGTCAGGCATTGATAGTAGATGGAGGAGCGACAGCCCGGTTGAGCACAGAATGAGCAATTTCCTGGAACAATTAAAGGATCGCCTCCCAACCTCAATTTGGAATACTGCCAGAATGAGCTGGTATGGGATATATCGAGCGTCTCAATGGCCTGCAGCAACATTCCACCCCTGGCGGCGGATCAGCATCCAAAACTTGAATAAGTTCAAGGATATTCATTTTGGTGAACGCTGTTTTATTATCGGCAACGGGCCCAGTTTGAAGAATACGGACCTCAGTTTGTTGCAGAACGAATTCACCTTCGGCATGAACCGCATATATTTATTGTTCCCGGATCTGGGCTTTTCTACTACCTATTACCTGTCAGTCAATGACCTGGTGATAGAACAATGCGCCCAAGATATCCTTTCACTGCAAGTACCAAGATTCCTCAGCTGGCGATCAAGAGAATTTATCAAAGAAGCTCTCGGAGATCGGAACAGGTTGCCAGCAAATCCCCCGCTGTCTTTTTTGCATACAACCTATACTGGACCAAAATTTTCCCATGATGCCAGACATAGATTATGGGAAGGAGCCACAGTGACTTATGTGGCAATGCAGCTGGCATTCCATATGGGGTTCAAAAGGGTTGTGTTAATTGGGGTTGATCACAGTTTTACTACTAAAGGCAAACCAAACACCACCGTTGTATCACAGGGAGATGACCCTGATCATTTTGATGGCAATTATTTCGGCAAGGGTTTTCGCTGGCAGCTACCAGATTTGGAGACCTCTGAGCTGGCCTACAAGCGAGCAAAAGAAAATTATGCCGCGGCGAATCGGGAAATTATCGATGCCACAGTGGACGGGAAGTTAACCGTATTTCCAAAGGTGGATTACCAATCTTTATTCGATTGAATATGAGTGGTCAATTATCTCGGGGTTGAAGTTCCAAAATTCATGGAGGTAAAACTCGTTTGGTAGAAAAGTCATTTTTTGGTCAATCAAAGATCTTTCTTGGGTTGGTCTTGTTCATAATGTTTGTTTTGGGGTTGGGGATCCGGATGGTGGATTTGACTGATCCCCCATTAGATTTCCATCCTACTCGCCAATTGAGGTCGGCGATCATTGCTCGGAGTTTATATTATCGCGGTCTACCTGAAACTGAAGATTGGCGCAGACAGGTCGCCATAGGACAATATTCTGGAGAGGAGATAATCGAACCCCTGGTAATGGAAACGATCGTTGCCAACACATATCAGATAATCGGATCTGACCCAGTATGGGTTGCACGTATTTATTCTTCTTTATTTTGGTTGATTGGAGGCCTGGCACTCTATTTCTTGACCAGCGCTATGACTTCGCCTGATGGAGGGGTTCTGGCAGTTGCCTACTATTTGTTTGTTCCTTTTGGAATCATCGCCAGCCGGAGTTTTCAACCTGATCCATTAATGGTGATGTTCATTATCCTTGCCCTGTGGGGGGTCCATTACTGGTACAGAAAGCCTTCCTGGAAGACAGCTGTCTTGGCAGGAGGCTTGGCTGGTATCGCAATGTTTGTTAAAGCGGTGGCTTTATTTCCGATTCTTTTTGCATTGGCGGCTTTTTTCTTGTTCAGTCAAGGTTTCAAGAAGGCAATAAAGAATCCCCAAATCTGGTTGATCGCTGTGCTTAGTGTGCTACCGATGATCGCTTATACGATCTATGGAGTCTATATTTTGGGGACGATGGAAAGCCAGTTTCTAGGGCGGTTTTTTCCCGAGATGTGGCGGGATTTGGGTTTTTATTTTCAATGGGAAGATATGGCGAGTGGCATTGTGGGATATGGAGCAATATTCGTCGCCTTGTTAGGGACATTATTGTTTTCTTCAGCGGGGTTGCGTGCTTTTGGGATTGGCTTGTGGATCGGGTATTTCCTATTTGGGATGACCTTCCCCTTCCATTTTACAACCCATTCATATTATCACCTGCCGTTGATCCCGATTGTTGCTATCACACTAGCTCCGGTGGGTGCTCTGGTTTTCAATCCATTAGCTGATCTAAAACCAGTATTGCTTGTTCGCATAGCAGTAGGGGCCATAATGCTTTCAGCGATTGTGATCAAAGTATGGGATGTCGGGCTGGATTTGGCTCGCGAAGATTACCGGCATGAACCAGCACACTGGGCAAATATTGGAGAAATTATCGATCACAATCCCTCTGTAATTGGCTTGGTACATGATTATGGAAATCGTTTGGCATATTTTGGTTGGGTTACACCCAATATCTGGCCTCCCCTTGGTCAGCAGAATCTGCGTGAACTGCAAGGAAAACCAGCCATTGAAGTGAAAGAGTGGTTTGATAAACGAGCGGGGAACAAAGACTTTTTCCTGGTGACGATGAAGAACCAGTTCGAAAAACAACCAGAATTGAAGAAACTGCTCTACGATAATTTTCTAGTCTATGCGGAAGGCGATGGATATCTTATTTTCGATCTTCGCAATCCGTTGGAATAGAAGTAATCTGACTTGCAAGTTGATCGCAAATTCCATTAAGGGTTTTAATGCCTGACGATAATTTCAAACCTCTTGTCTCTGTTGTAACGCCATCTTATAACCAGGCTGATTTCCTGGAAGACACTATCAAGTCGGTTCTTGCCCAAGATTACCCGGCGATCGAATATCTGATTGTTGACGGGGGGTCAACTGATGGTAGCGTGGATATTATCCACAAATACAAGTCTGATCTTGTATGGTGGATTTCAGAACCGGATGAAGGTCAGGCTTCAGCGATTAATAAAGGCATGGCTAAAGCACAAGGTGAGATTGTAGCCTGGTTGAACTCCGATGATTTGTATTTGCCTGGGGCAGTAAGCCGTGCAGTGGCTGAATTACAATCACATCCACAATTAGGTTTGGTATTTGGCAATGCAGTGACCATTGACGCTGATGGATGCCCGATCAAAGAGTTAATCTTCCCTGATTGGCAGTTGGAGGATCTGATCGGATTTCGAATCATCTGCCAACCAGCTGTGTTTATGGCTCGTGAGTTATATGAGCAGGTTGAGGGTCTCGATTTGAATTACCACTTTATGCTGGATCACCATTTGTGGATTCGGATTGCCAGCCTGGCGCCCATACAACATATACCATCCATGTTAGCAGCTGCCCGACATCATGAAGCTGCGAAGAATGTCTCTCAGGCAGCTGCA